>SYAB01000043.1 GCA_005787665.1 Actinomycetota bacterium | reverse complement strand
TGGCAACAAAGTCCCCGCCGCCCGGGAACCCCAGCACCACCGCGTCGGTTCCGGTCTTGGCCGGCTCCTCGGCGAACTGCAGGGGCTGTAACGGAAGGTTGGGTACGTCGAGAATCGAGATATCCGCGTTAGGGTCGTAGGACACCACGGTCGCGTCGTATTTCGCACCGTCCTCCGCTTCCACCGTGACGCTCTCCGATCCGGCGACGACGTGAGCATTGGACATCACCCGATTGGGCGCGATGACGAAACCCGTTCCCTCGAGCACTTTTTGGCAACCCGGGGCGACCCCGCGAATCTTGACCACGCTGGCTCTGGATTTCGACACCACCAGACTGTCGGCCAGCGAGGCGTCCGGGGGCTCGACGGCCTCCACCGACGGGCGGCCGATCGGCTCGAGGACGTCGGGCAGACCCGAGGTGCTCAGCAGGGTGGACATGCGTTTGGGGACGGTCCGCAGCCATTCCGGTGCGAATTTGTCGACCTCGGTGATCACTTTCGAACCCCGCACTGCGCCAGCGAGATTCGCCTGATTGGAGGAGGTCAGCGGGCTTCCCAACAACCAGGCGGCAATCAGCACCACCACCAGTTGCAGAACCACCCCGACGACTGAGTCGACGGCGCGGACCGGCCCGCTGCGGATCGAGCCACGGACCGCGCGTCCGAGCACGACACCGGCCACCTCGCCGATCACCACCAGGGCCAGGATCAGGAACAGCGCGGTGAACAGCTTTCCCCGCGGGGAATCGATGTGACTCACGACGTGCGGTGCGAGCATCACACCGGCGATGGCACCGAGCAGAACCCCGACGAACGACATCAGCGAACCCAGCGCACCGGAGCGCCATCCGGAGATCGCCGCGATCAGCGCCACGCCGACGATGGCGATATCCAGCCATTGTGAACTCGTCACAGCGGCTCCTCACTGTTGTCGGCGACGAGTGCCATCGCCGCATCGAGTTCCCGGACGTCGTCGGTGTTCCACTCCTGCGCCCAACCGGCCACGTCGAGCATCGCCGAGATTACGTGACCGGTGAAACCCCAGACCAGCATCTCGTTGAGCAGGAACGCCGGACCCGCGTAGCGCCGTTCCCCGCTGTAGCGGTACACCATCAGCCGGTTCTCCGGATTGATGAAGGCCCGCAGCGGAACCCGGGCCACCACCGCCGTCTCGGACTCGTCGACGACCATGACCGGGCCGGGATCGGGCGAGTAGGCCAGCACCGGCACGACGTGGAATCCCGACGGCGGAATGAACATCCGCTCCAGCGTGGCCAGCGGGTGTAAGCGGACAGGGTCGATCCCGGTCTCCTCACGCGCCTCGCGCAGCGCGGTGTCGACCGGACCGGCATCGCCCGGGTCGGCGGCGCCGCCGGGGAATGCGGCCTGCCCGGCGTGATGGCGCAGCGTCCCGGCCCGGACCGTGAGCAACAGATCGGCGTCCTCGGGCACTCCGCCGGGGGGATGGTCGCGGTGCGGGCCCGAGAACAGCACCAGCACCGCGGCGTCGCGGCCCGTGCGGGCCGCGTCGGCCTCGCTGCGCGCCCCGGTCAGTGGCCTGAGCAGCTCCGGTGGAACTCGCCGCCGGTAGGCCTGCGGCACCTGGTCGACGTTGTCGACCAATGGTGCCAGCCACGGCGGTCGGGAATGCGGACGCAGTACTTCCGCTGGGCCTACCCGGCTGCTCACCCGGCTGCTCCTGTCGTGGGTCACCGCAGCGCCGATTCCACCGCCGCGGCGATGTCGTCCACGCTGGTGAAGGGCTGCGGAAGGACTGCGGCAACGCTACCGTCCGGGCGCAGGACAACCGTCGACGGCATCACGTTGGGCAGCTTCAGCGCGGCGGCGACGGCACGCCGGCCGTCCTGCAGCACGGGCAGCCGGACACCGAGATCGGCCATCCGCAGAATGCCGGCGGCCTCGTTCTCATCCTGATGCACGGTGACCACGGTGACCGCATCACCGGCCCGCTGCTGGTAGCCCTGCATTGCCGGCAGTTCGTCGGCACAGGGCCCGCACCAGTACGCCCACAGATTCAACACCGCGGCGCGGCCGGCCAACGCCCGGGCCACGTCGACCTCTCTGCCATCGGAAGCGCACTCGAGGACGACGCCACGCAGCGCCGCAGGCCCCGCTCCCGGGCCGTCGGCAGGGCACGGGGGCAGATCGGCGCGGCGGCGGGGCCCGGCGAGCGCTTCGGGGGTGTCCACGTCGCGGTGGGCGCGCTGCGCCTGCTCGGCGGGTGCCGCCGGTGGGGTCGGGCCGTCGGAGAACTCCAGCGCCAACGCCACCGTCAGCGCAACGAGCACCGCCAACACCGCGGTCGTCCATCTGGTCGAGGTGCGCACCGGATCACAGCCCGGCCAAGGCGAGCAGGTGTTCGGTCTCCGGACCCCGCACCAGGGCGGCGGCGATCAGTGGGTCGGTGGGACCGGTCCCGTAGGAGGGACAGTCGCGAGCCAGAACACACACCCCGCAGGCCGGTTTGCGGGCGTGGCAGACCCGACGGCCATGGAAGATGACGCGGTGGCTGAGCAGGGTCCACTGGCTGCGCTCGATGAGTTCGCCGACCGCGTACTCGACCTTGACCGGATCGGTCTCGGCGGTCCACCGCCAGCGCCGCACGAGACGACCGAAGTGGGTGTCGACGGTGATCCCCGGGACCCCGAACGCGTTGCCGAGAATGACATTGGCGGTCTTGCGCCCCACGCCCGGCAGGGTCACCAATTCGGCCATGGTGGCAGGGACCTCGCCATCGAACCGTGCCACGAGTTCCTGGCCGAGGCGCATCAGCGAGTTCGCCTTGTTGCGGTAGAAGCCGGTGGGTCGGATCAGCTCCTCGATCTCGGCGCGGTCGGCGCGCGCGTACTCCAGCGCGGTCCGATATTTCGCGAAAAGGGCTGGCGTGGTGAGGTTCACCCGCTTGTCGGTGCTCTGGGCGGACAGGATCGTTGCGACGGTGAGCTCGAGCGGATCGGTGAAATCCAGCTCACAGTAGACGTTCGGGAAGGCGGTCCCCAGCAGTCGGTTCATCCGGCGAGCCCGACGGACGAGACCCAGTCGGGTCTCAGCGTCCCACTTCGAGGCCCTTGCCGCCGCACCCGCCGCCACGGTGCAAGGGTACTGACCGCCGACAGACCGGTGGCAATTCGTGATCCCGATGAGACCTCGCGCCGGTTAACTTCCCCGCTATGTCCTGGTTGGTCGCGGTGTGTTTCCCCGGGCTGCTGATGCTGTGCACGCTCGGGCTGCAGCGCCTGGAGAGCCTCGTGCACGGCCAAGGCCCGACAGCCGGTCAGATCGTTGCCCGACTCGAGCAGGCGGCCCGCACCGCCCGGGAGAGAGCCGCCCAGCGGACCCTGACCGAGTTCTCCGCGATCGCCCCGGCCGGCCGGCTGGACCCGGTCTTCCTGGTCGACGAACCCGGGCTTCCCACCCGGCCCAATCCCCTGTTTCAACCCTCCGGACTCGTCAATCGTGTGTAGCGTTAGGACTTCGGCAAGACTGCCTCAGCACTAGGCTGGCAGTCGTCGCTGCGTGTGCGCATCCGGTCACGATGATCTGAAAGGGACAACGTGGACGAGATCCTGGCGAGGGCCGGAATCTTCCAGGGAGTCGATCCCACCGCGGTTTCCGCTCTGACCAAACAGCTTCAGCCGGTCGACTTCCCGCGCGGCCACACCGTGTTCTCCGAGGGTGAGCCGGGTGACCGCCTCTACATCATCACCGCGGGCAAGGTGAAGATCGGCCGCCGCTCCCCCGATGGCCGGGAAAACCTGCTGACCATCATGGGTCCGTCGGACATGTTCGGTGAGCTGTCGATCTTCGATCCCGGACCGCGTACCTCCAGCGCCACCACGATCACCGAGGTGCGGGCGGTGTCGATGGACCGCGACGCGTTGAAGGCCTGGATCTCCGATCGCCCCGAGATCGCCGAACAGCTGCTGCGGGTGTTGGCCCGCAGGCTGCGGCGCACCAACAACAACCTGGCCGATCTGATCTTCACCGATGTGCCCGGGCGGGTCGCCAAGCAACTGCTCCAGCTCGCTCAGCGGTTCGGCACCCAGGAGGGCGGCGCCATGCGGGTCACCCACGACCTCACCCAGGAGGAGATCGCCCAGCTCGTGGGGGCCTCCAGGGAGACGGTCAACAAGGCGCTGGCCGACTTCGCCCACCGCGGCTGGATCCGGCTCGAGGGTAAGAGCGTGCTGATCTGCGACTCCGAACGGCTGGCCCGCCGGGCCCGCTGACCCGCGCGCCGACCCTCCCCCGCGAGCAGACGCGGACGGCACCGAATCTCCGGCGTATCGCGGACTTCACTGTCTGCTCGCGGGGGACGGTGGGCGCGCTACGCGGTCGAACGCAGGTAGGCCAGCTGGGCGCGGACCGAACTCTCCGCGGCGTCCCACAGCGTGACATCGACGTCGGCGTAGACGTGCTCGACGACCTGCCGGGCCGTCGCGTCCTCGCCGAGTTCCGCCAACGCCCGCCTGATCTGACGCAGACGGTCTTCGCGGTGGGCCAGGTACATCTCGGCGGCGCCGGCGATGTCCTCGAGTTCGGGTCCATGGCCTGGCAGCACCGTGCGCTTGCCCAGGCCCCTGAGGCGGCGCAGCGACTCCAGGTACGCGCCCAGGCTGCCGTCCTCGTCGTCGATGACGGTGCTGCCGCGGCCGAGAATGGTGTCCGCGGTCAGGACGGCGTCCTCGAGCACGAAGCTGACCGAATCGGCGGTATGTCCGGGGGTGGCCAGGACCCTGATGTGCAGCCCGGCCGCCGCGATCACTTCGCCGTCGCGGAGGTAGCCGCCGGATCCGCGGAGAAACCCGCTGCCGACCGAGCGCACGGTGGCTCCGGAGGCGGCCACCAGCCGGTCGATACCGTCGGTGTGATCGCCGTGCCGGTGACTGATCAGGATCATCGCGATACGGCCGAGCGCGGAAATCCGGCCGATATGGGCGTCGTCGTCCGGCCCCGGATCGACGACGACCATCTCCTGGCTTCCCGGCCCGCGCAGCACCCAGGTGTTGGTGCCTTCCAGGGTCAGCGGTCCCGGGTTGTCACACAACAGGACCGACGCCGATGCGGTGACCGGCCGCAGCACGCCGTAGGCCGGATGGGCCGACGCGGTCAACCCACCTCGACGATGAGTTCGACCTCCACCGGGGCGTCCAGTGGCAGTTCGGCGACACCCACGGCCGAGCGGGCATGCGCCCCGGCCGCACCGAAGATCTCACCGAGTAGCTCGGACGCCCCGTTGACCACGCCGGGTTGACCGGTGAAGCCGGGCGCGGAGGCCACGAACCCGACCACTTTGACCACCCGGACCACCGCGTCGATACCCACCAGGGAGTCCACCGCGGCCAGCGCGTTGAGCGCGCAGGTGCGGGCGGCGATCTTGGCCTCCTCCGGGGTCACCTGGGCCCCCACCTTCCCGCTGCGGGTCAGTTCACCGCCCTGGAGGGGCAGTTGGCCCGAGGTGTACACCAAAGCGCCCGTGCGAACCGCGGGCACATAGGCGGCCAACGGCGCGGCCACCGCGGGGAGGTCGATGCCGAGTTCCGCCAGCCGGGCCGAGGCGCTCACTTCGGCCGTTTGAGGTAAGCCACGTGCTGTTCTCCGGTCGGGCCCGGCAGGACGGCGACCAGTTCCCAGCCGTCGGCACCCCACTGGTCGAGAATCTGCTTGGTCGCGTGGGTCAACAACGGGATGGTCGCGTATTCCCAGGTGGTCGGCGTGTTCATGGCCGAAGCCTAAACCTCCCCGCGACTCCCACCGGCGCCGGTGCGGGCTTGGATAGCATGCAGGGATGGTGACCCTCCCTCCCGACGGCAGCGCAGTGGGCTGGCCCTCCAGGCTGACCAAAGCCCGCCTGCATTTCGTCACCGGCAAGGGCGGTACCGGCAAGACGACCGTCGCAGCCGCGCTGGCGCTGACACTCGCCGCGGGCGGACGACGGGTATTGCTGGTGGAAGTCGAAGGGCGCCAGGGCATTGCGCAACTCTTCGACGTTCCACCGCTGCCCTACGAAGAGGTCAAAGTGGCGACCGCGGATGCCGGCGGGCATGTCAACGCCCTGGCCATCGACCTCGAGTCCGCGTTCCTGGAATACCTCGACATGTTCTACAACCTGGGTATCGCCGGGCGGGCCATGCGGCGGGTGGGGGCCATCGAGTTCGCCACCACGATCGCCCCGGGACTGCGCGATGTCCTGCTGACCGGCAAGATCAAGGAGGCGGCGGTCCGCCTCGATGCGAACAAACGCCCCGCCTACGACGCCATCGTCGTCGACTCCCCGCCGACCGGCCGGATCTCCCGGTTCCTGGACGTGACGAAGGCGCTCGCCGATATCGCCAAAGGCGGTCCCGTGCACTCCCAGTCCGAGGGCGTGGTGCGGCTGCTGCATTCCGATCAGACCGCCATCCATCTGGTGACACTGCTGGAGGCACTGCCGATCCAGGAGACGATCGAGGCGATCGAGGAACTCCAGGAACTCGAACTTCCGATCGGCAGTGTGATCGTCAACCGAAACATCCCGGCGTTCCTTCCCCCCGACGCGCTGGCCGCCGCGGCCGACGGCGAGATCGACGCCGACGCAGTGCGCGCCGGACTCACCCGCGCGGGGATCACCCTGAGCGACGCCGAATTCGCCGGGCTCCTCACCGAGGCGATCGAGCACGCCAGCCGGGTCCGCGCACGATCAGAGAGCGCGCAGGAACTCGAGAAGATCCAGGTGCCGCGCCTGGAACTGCCGACCATCGCCGACGGCGTCGACCTCGGCAGCCTGTACGAACTGGCGGAGATCCTCGCCCGGCAGGGCGTCCGATGACCTTTGAGTGGATCACCAGGGAAGGCCAACGATGAGCGGCACGCCTCCGGCACTGGACATGAAGTCGATCCTGTCCGACAGGTCCAACAGGGTTGTGGTCTGTTGCGGGGCAGGCGGTGTCGGGAAGACGACGACCGCCGCGGCGATGGCCCTGCGCGCCGCGGAGTACGGCCGCCATGTGGTGGTACTGACCATCGACCCCGCCCGGCGTCTCGCGCAGGCACTGGGGATCCGGGAACTGGGCAACGAGCCACAGCGGGTGCCGCTGAGCGAAGAGGTCTCCGGACAGCTGCACGCGATGATGCTCGACATGCGGCGCACCTTCGACGAGATGGTGCTCGAGTACTCCGATCCTGAACGCGCGCAAGCGATCCTGGACAACCAGTTCTATCAGACGGTCGCCACCTCGCTGGCCGGCACCCAGGAGTACATGGCCATGGAGAAACTGGGTCAGTTGCTCGCCGAGGACCGGTGGGATCTCGTGGTGGTCGACACCCCGCCCTCACGCAACGCCCTGGACTTCCTCGATGCGCCCAAGCGGCTGGGGAGTTTCATGGACAGTCGGCTGTGGAAGCTGCTGCTGGGCCCCGGCCGCGGAATCGGCAGGCTGGTGACCGGCGTGATGGGGCTGGCGATGAAGGCGATGTCCACCATCCTCGGCTCTCAGATGCTCTCCGACGCTGCCACGTTCGTGCAGTCGCTGGACGCCACCTTCGGAGGTTTCCGGGAGAAGGCCGACCGTACCTATGACCTGCTCAAGCGCCGAGGGACTCAGTTCGTGGTGGTGTCGGCGGCCGAGCCTGACGCGCTGCGCGAAGCCACCTTCTTCGTGGACCGACTCTCCGCGGAAGGTATGCCCCTTGCCGGGCTGGTCCTCAACCGGACCCATCCGATGCTGTGCCCGCTGACGGTGGAACGCGCCATGGACGGCGCCGCCGAACTCGAAGCCGCCCCCGGCCAGGACGGTAATGCCCTGACCGCCGGCGTACTGCGCATCCATGCCGATCGCGGGCAGACGGCCAAGCGGGAGATTCGGTTGCTGTCGCGGTTCACCGGCGCCAACCCGCACGTGCAGGTGGTCGGGGTGCCGTCGCTTCCGTTCGACGTGTCCGATATGGACGCGCTGCAGGCGATCGCGGACCAGATCACCGGCGAGACGTCGCCGGTTCGGGATGCTTAGCTGACGCTGCGGTGCTTGCGCTGGGCGGCGAAGAACTCCGACCAGGAGGAGACCTCGGGGTGCTGCTTGAGCAGGGCTCGCCGCTGACGCTCGGTCATCCCGCCCCATACGCCGAATTCGACCCGGTTGTCCAGGGCATCAGCGCCGCACTCGGTGATCACCGGACAGTGCCGACAGATGACGGCAGCCTTGCGTTGCGCTGCCCCACGGACGAACAACTGATCAGGGTCGGTCGAGCGGCACAAAGCCTGCGCGACCCACGCGATGCGGGCCTCACCGTTGGCCCCCTGAAGGGATTCGCTGAGTGAAACTGAGGTTGTCCTGCGGGCTGCGGGCCGAGTCCCCGACACGGGCGATCCCTTCGTCGAGCCGCCGGTCTGGCGGCGAATCCCTCCGGTGTAGACCCGATGCGATCTACGCCACATTGCGAGGCGAGTGTTACCTGCGTCGCACTGTGTGCTTAAAGTAGGTGGTCAGGTTGCGTTTGCGCAACAGTCAAATCACAGCTTTTTTGGCACAAGCGTCCAGTCCGATCATGAACTGCGGTTTTGTGGCCGGTTCACCCCGAAATGTCGTTATCGGCCGCATGCGTCGGACGCGCCCATGATCCGGCGGAAGCGCTCAGTACGCTGTACCCCATGTCGGAACGCCCGCCGGTCGGTTCCACCATCGTCAAGATGGGCTGGGCCTGCCTGCTGGCCAGCGTGATCGTGGCCGCACTGCTGTTCCCCATCGCCGGAGGCGTCGGACTGATGTCCAACCGGGCTTCCGACATCGTGGCCAACGGGTCGGCCCAACTGCTCGAGGGCGATGTGCCTGCGGTCACCACGATGGTCGACGCCAAAGGCAACACGATCGCCTGGCTGTACTCCCAACGCCGTTTCGAGGTGCCCGGCGACCAGATCGCCGACACCATGAAGCTCGCCATCGTCGCCATCGAGGACAAGCGGTTCGCCGAACACAACGGCGTGGACTGGAAAGGGACGCTGACCGGGCTGGCCGGGTACGCCTCGGGCGACTACGGGACCCGTGGCGGCTCCACCATCGAGCAGCAGTACGTCAAGAACTATCAACTGCTCGTGGTCGCCCAAACCGACGCCGAGAAGCGCGCGGCGATCGCACCCACGCCGGCCCGCAAGCTGCGCGAGATCCGGATGGCCCTGAGTCTCGGCAAGACCCTGAGTAAGCCGGAGATCCTCACCCGCTACCTCAATTTGGTCTCCTTCGGCAACGGCGCCTTCGGCATTCAGGACGCCGCCCAGACCTACTTCGGCATCGACGCCTCGGAGCTGAACTGGCAGCAGTCCGCGCTGCTCGCCGGCCTGGTCCAGTCGACCAGCGCGCTGAACCCCTACACCAACCCGGACGGGGCGCTGGTGCGGCGCAACCTGGTCCTGGACACCATGATCGAGCAGTTGCCCGGTAAGGCCGACGAACTGCGCAGCGCCAAACAACAACCCCTGGGCATCCTGGATCGGCCCAACGAGTTGCCGCGTGGCTGCATCGCCGCCGGGGATCGCGCCTTCTTCTGCGATTACGTTCAGGAGTACCTGCTGCGGGCCGGCTTGAGCAAGGAGCAGGTCGCCCGGGGCGGGTACCTGATCAAGACCACGCTGGACCCCGATGTACAGGCCGACGTCAAGGAGTCGGTCGACTCGATCGCTGCACCGGACCTCGACGGAATCGCCAGCGTGATGAATGTGGTGCTGCCGGGCAAGACGTCCCATCCGGTGATCGCGATGGTCAGTAACCGCACCTACGGACTCGACACCGATATCGGCGAGACGGTCCAGCCACAGCCGTTCTCGATGGTGGGCGACGGGGCGGGCTCGATCTTCAAGATCTTCACCGCGGCCGCCGCCCTGGACCTGGGCTTGGGTATCAACGCGACCCTGGACGTCCCGGCCCGTTTCAACGCGAAGGGTCTCGGTGAGGGCGGGGCCAAGGGCTGTCCCGGTCAGACCTGGTGCGTGGAGAACTACCGCGATCCGCGCAACCTCTCGATGAGCGTCACCGAGGCGTTGTCGAAGTCGCCCAACACCGCCTTCGCCAAACTCATCTCCCAGGTCGGCGTCACCCGGACCGTCGACATGGCCGTCCGGCTCGGCCTGCGCTCCTACGCCGAGCCGGGCAGCGCCCGCGGCTACGAGCAGGACAGCAGCGAGAGTCTGGCCGACTTCATCAAGCGCCAGAACATCGGCTCATTCACCCTCGGCCCGTTCCCGGTGAACCCGCTCGAACTGGCCAACGTCGCGACGACGCTGGCGTCCGGAGGCATGTGGTGCCCGCCCAGCCCGATCGACAAGGTCTATGACCGGCGCGGCAACGAGGTCAGGGTCAACGCCGAAGCCTGCGAGCAGGTGGTGCCGGAGGGCTTGGCGAACACGTTGTCCAATGCGCTGGGCCGGGACACCATCAGCGGAACCGGTGCTCCGGCCGCCAACTCGGTGGGCTGGGGACTGCCGATGTCAGGCAAGACCGGCACCACCGAGGCGCACCGGTCGGCGGGTTTCCTCGGCTACACCAACCGGTACGCCGCGGTGAACTACATCTACGACGACTCCCCGGATCCCTCCGACCTGTGTTCGTTTCCGTTGCGCCCGTGCTACGACGGTGACCTCTTCGGCGGCAACGAACCCGCGCAAACCTGGTTCACCGCGATGAACCCGATCGCGGAGGACTTCGGTGAGGTGAGCATGCCCCCGACCGACCCGCGTTACGTCGACGGCGCGCCCGGGTCGCGCGTGCCCAACGTCAGCGGTCTGAGTCAGGACAGTGCCCGAGAAGAGTTGCGGGCCTCCGGATTCCAGGTTGCCGACGGGGTCAGCATGCTCAACAGCACGGCCTCTGCGGGCACGGTGATCGGCACCTCACCGAGTGGACAGACCGTCCCCGGCCTCATCGTGACCCTGCTGGTCAGCAACGGGGTCGCACCTCCGCCGCCGCCTCCGCCGCCACCACCCTCGCCGCCGCCGGGAGCGCCTCCACCACCCCCGATCCCGGGTCTTCCGCAGCTGGGATCGACGGTCGTGGAGATTCCTGGGCTACCCCCGATCACCGTTCCGGTGCTCGCCCCGCCGCCCCCGCCGGCGCCTGCGCCCCCACCGCCGCCGTAACGCCGGTCGGCACCTGCCCTCACGGTGCGCACTGGCAGTAGTCTGCCTGTATGGCAGCCTCCGCCTTGAGAACATCGGCCGCCGTGACGGCGGGCACCGCCGCCCTCGCGGTCGGATACGCCACGCTGGTCGAACGCAACGCATTCGTCGTTCGCGAAGTCACCATGCCGGTCCTGACGCCGGGCTCCCGTCCGCTGCGGGTGTTGCACCTCAGCGACATTCACATGCGTCCGTCGCAGCGGGGCAAGCAGTCCTGGCTGCGCGAGCTGGCGGCCTGGGAGCCCGATCTGGTGGTCAACACCGGCGACAATCTGTCGCACCCGAAAGCCGTTCCCGCGGTGGTGCAGGCCCTCGGTGACCTGCTGTCAGTACCGGGTGTTTTCGTCTTCGGCAGCAACGACTACTTCGCCCCGACGCTGAAGAACCCGGCCAAGTACCTGACCGACAGCAATCATCGCTCGCACGGCAGGCCGCTGCCGTGGCAGGACCTGCGTGCCGCGTTCAGCGAACGCGGCTGGCTGGACCTGACCCACAACCGGCGGGAGTTCGAGGTGGCGGGCCTCACCGTGGCGGCCGCCGGCGTCGACGATGCCCATCTCGGCCGCGACCGCTACGACACCGTCGCAGGCGCCCCGAGCCCCGTCGCCAATCTGAGCCTGGGCGTCACCCATGCGCCCTACACCCGGGTGCTGGACCGTTTCGCCGCCGACGGCTACCAGTTGATCCTGGCCGGCCATACCCACGGCGGTCAGCTGTGCCTTCCGTTCTACGGCGCGTTGGTCACCAATTGCGACCTGGATCGCTCCCGGGCCAAAGGCGCCTCGCACTGGGGGGCCGACACTGCGCTGCACGTCTCCGCGGGTATCGGCACCTCGCCTTTCGCGCCGTTCCGGTTGTTCTGCCGTCCCGAGGCCACCCTGCTCACCCTGGTGGCCGCGCCGACCGGCGGCAGCGACCACACCCGCACCGTGCTGAGCTCCAGCCCGACGGTGTCGGTGCCGTAAGCACGCCGTGACTGCGCCCCACAACCGGCCCCGGGGGTGGGTCGCCGAGGCCATCGGCCTGATCGAGGCCGACACCCGCCGCAGTGCCGACACCCATCTGCTGCGCTACCCGCTGCCGTCGGCGTGGTGTGAGGACGTCGACGTCGCGCTCTACCTCAAGGACGAGTCCACCCACATCACCGGAAGTCTTAATCACCGAATGGCCCGCTCTCTGTTCCTCTACGGGATGTGCAACTGCTGGATCACCAAGGGGACCACCGTGGT
>SYAB01000394.1 GCA_005787665.1 Actinomycetota bacterium | reverse complement strand
GACCTGGCCGCCGCCGGCCAGTTCGGCCCAGTGACCGGCATTGGCCGCCGCCGCGACGATGCGGGCGTCGACGGTGGTCGGGGTCATCCCGGCCAGCAGAATCGGCGAGCGGCCGGTGAGCCGGGTGAACTTCGTCGACAGTGTGACCGACCCGTCGGGCAGGGTGATCACCGACGGCGCGTAACTCGACCACGGTGCGCCGACCTCCGGTGCGGCCCCGACGGTGAACAGGTTGCGCTGGCCCCCGCGGGTGCCGGCCGGGACGATGCCCACCCCGAGCCCGCGGATGACCGGGGCGGTCACCCGGGTCAGGATGTCGCCGGGGCCGAGATCCAGGATCCAGCGGGCTCCGGCACGGTTGAGCCCGTCGACCGCCTCGACCCAATCGACCGGGCGGACCAGAAGATCCTCGGCCATCTCGCGGGCCAGGTCCACGTCGAGGCCGACCGCCTCGGCCCATTGGGCCACCAGATCCACGCCATCGGCCAGTCTGGGCGTGTGGAAGCCCACCTCGACGTTGACCGGGTCGAACACCGGGGAGAACACCGCCCCGCCGCGCAGTTTGCTCTTGCGTTCGGCGGCTTCGACGTCCGCGATCTGCCGGCAGTACAGCTCGAAGCGCGACAGTTGCTCGGGGGTGCCGGTGATGACCACCGAGCGGCGGCCGTTGCGGATGGACAGCACCGGCGCCAGCACCGTGCGCACGTCGCGGGCGAACTCGTCGAGCAGCGCGGCGATGCGCTCCGGGTCCGCGTTGGTCACCGAGACCATCGGGGGGCGGTCGCCGAGTGCGACGATGCCGCGGCGGCGCGCCACCAGGGTGCCGGCGGCGCCGATGAGCTGGGCCAGCGCGAGCAATTCGGTATCCCGGGTGCCGCCGGCGTTAAGCGCCGCGACGGCCAGCACACCCTGGGAGTGGCCGGCCGCGGCGACCGGGGGTGCGCCGGCGAGGTCCAGACCCTGGCGGCCCAGCGCCCGGATCGCCGCGATCTGGGTCAGCAGCACACCGGGCAGCGACACCGCCGCCGAGGTCAGCTGGTGGGCGGGGGGAACGGCTTCCTCCGCGGCCAGTTCCCGCACCCAGCGCAGCGGCTCGAATCCGATCGGGCGTACCACGATCAGCTGGTCGGCGACCGGCTCGAGCAGGAGTTCGGCCTCCGCGGCGATCCGGGCCAGTTCCGACTCGATCCCGGCGGTGGTGACGATCTCCTCCAGGCTGGCCAGCCACGAGGAGTGACCCTGCCCGCCGAACACGACCGCGTAGGGCTCGCCGGCGTTGAGCCGGTCCACGAGCGCCTCCGGTGCGGACCGGTCAGCAGCCCGGCCGGAATCGTCCCCCGTGGGCAGCCTGTCGTGCTCGTGGATCGTCACTGAGTCTCCGTCTCCTGCGGTGCGTCGAAGCAGCACTAAGAGTCCCATAAGAACGGGGCCGAATTAGCGTCAGTTTTTGTTACCGACGAGTTCTACGCATGGGTAACCGAAAAACCGGTAACGGCCTGCGCCGGCCCCCTCGCGACCCGCCGGGCCAAACGTCCTGCGTGCACGCGGTTACGGTTGAGTAGCCTTAATATCCCTGTTCACAGCAGGATTGTTATTGAATCGTTACCTGCATTCCGGCGTCGACCCACGGATTTCCGCGGGGCGGCAGCCGGGGCCGTGAGCGGTTATTCGGGCTTCGCAATTCCGGCCGATCCGGTGCCGGCAAATACCTACTATTCGGTAGGTTATCGTCGCCGCATTAATCCCACTGGCCGAATTCGGGCTTGAGAATGTTGTTCAGGTCCACCCCGACCCCGGCGACGCTGCGCGCATCGATCTCGAACTGGTGCAGATGGGCCGCGGGATGGACGACCCCTTTCGGCGAGCCCCAGTTGTGCTGCCAGAACCACGACCCCAGTCCGTCCTGGAGTGCCCATTCGATGGTTTTCGAGTTGGCGTACACCCCGACGCGCTGGTGACCCAGCACCGACTCCCAGCCGCGCAAGTACGGCGCCACCTGCTGTTTGTACTGGTCATAGCTGGGGTCGTCGTCGATGGAGGCGTAGATCGGGGCGGCCACCGGGCCGCCGGCGGCGGTGTGCAACTCCCAGCCCCGCTTGGCGTGGGTGACGCCGGCGGCCTGGCCGCCGAGCCAGTCGGCGGTGGCCTGCTTGCCGAACTGGTAGTTGGACACGATCTTCAGGCCGGCTTGGTAGAGGTCGCGCGCCTCGTCGAGTCGCATCGGCTTGCCCAGCATCCACTGCGCGCCGGGCCGGCGGTCGGAGACGTAGCGAATGGCCCCCAGCGCACCGGCGGCCTTGATGTCGGCGGCGCTGAGCACCCCGGCGGAGTAGTCGAGCAGGATTCCCAGCGAATCCGCCGATGCACGGGCCGGCGCGACGGCGTCGGCCAGCGCACCCAGGCCGGCCGCGGCGGGCGCGGCGGCCGCGAACTTCAGCACGGCTCGGCGCGAGGCGGACATGAGCCCCACCCTAAAACAGCCGTGCGGCCGGTAACGGCGCCGCGCCGCGGACCGATGTTCGTGATAGCCCCGCGCTGCCGAGCCACCGACTCCTCGGCAGTGCGGGCTTCATCCGTTCTGGGTCCGCGCCGACTCCAGCAGCAGGCGGCGCTCGGCGGCCGCGACGTTGCGCCGCGTCCGCGCCACCGCGTCGGGCGTCACCGAGATCGAGGTGATGCCCATCCGGACCAGGTGTTCGGCGAAGTCCGGCCGGATCGAGGGTGCCTGGCCGCACAGCGAGGAGGTGATACCCAGCCGCCTCGCGGTACTCACCACACGGCCGATGGCGTCGAGGACCGCGCCGTCGGATTCGTCGTACAACTCCGCGCACTGGTCGGAGTCCCGATCCACCCCGAGCACCAACTGGGTCAGATCGTTGCTTCCGATCGACACCCCGTCGATGCCCAGACCGACGTACTCGGGCAGCCAGTACACCACCGAGGGCACCTCGGCCATCACCCACCGGTGCAGGCCGCGCTGACGGCCCAGCGGGCTGGCGTCGACGAGTTCCAGGCACCGCTCCAGCTCCCACCGGGTGCGGACGAAGGGGATCATCAGGTGCAGGTTGGGGTTCTGTTCCCGGACCCGGGCCAGGGTCTGCAGTTCGAGGTTGAACAGTTCCGGGTTGTCGACGTAGCGGTAGCAGCCGCGATACCCGATCATCGGGTTGTGCTCCTCGGGTTCGAAGGCGTCGCCGCCCTCGAGCTTGCGGAACTCGTTGGTGCGGAAGTCGCTGGCCCGGTAGACCACCGGCCGCGGCGCGAAAGCCGCGGCGACCCGGCCGACCGCCTCGGACAGTGCGTCGACCAATCTCGCCTGCTCGCCCGCCGCGATCAGGGCCCGCGGATGGGTGTTGTTCAACGCGTCGGTGAGCATGGTTTCGGCGCGCAGCAGACCGACCCCGTCGACGTCGGTCGCGGCCACACCCTCGGCGGTGTCGGCCAGCAGGATGTTGACGTAGATCTTGGTCCCGGTCACCTCTGACACCGGCGCGGCGGCCGCGGCGGCGACCGGTGCGGTGGTGGCTCCCCCGATTTCGGTGCGGCCGGCCAAGACCCGGCCGTGCGTGCCGTCGACGGTGACCACCATCCCGTCGGTGAGCGTCGTGGTGGCCTTGCGGGCGCCGACGATGCAGGGCACCTTGAGTTCGCGGGCCACGATCGCCGCGTGGCAGGTCATCCCGCCGGTGTCGGTCACCAGCGCGGAGGCGCGGCGCATGGTGGGCAGCCAGTCCGGGTTGGTCATCTTGGCCACCAGCACCTCCCCGTCCTGCAGACGGGCGCCCTCGCTGACGTCGCCGAGGACCCGCACCACTCCGGAGGCCGCACCCGGCACCGCCGGCAGACCCTGGATGAGCACGTCGTGTTTCTCCGCCGCGGGTGTT
>SYAB01000393.1 GCA_005787665.1 Actinomycetota bacterium | reverse complement strand
GCCGACGTCGGCATCGCGATGGGGGCCCGCGGGTCGACGGCCAGTTCGGAGGCGGCGGACATCGTGTTGACCGCAGACCGCCTGGACCGATTGGCCGACGCCAAAATGATCGCCCGCCGATCGCGGCGCATCGCCGTTCAGAGCGCGGTGATCGGCATGGGACTGTCGTTGGTGGCCATGGGATTCGCGGCCGTGGGTCTGTTGCCCGCGGCGGCTGGGGCGCTGTTGCAGGAGGGAATCGACCTGGCCGTGATCCTCAACGCGCTGCGCGCGTTGCGCGGCGACCACTCCAGTACCTCTTCATTGAGTCGGCAGGCCGAGGACCTTGTGCACCGATTCGCCGGTGAGCACGAACGGATGCGCGACGACCTGTCCATCTTGCGGGATGCCGCCCACCAGGTCAGCGCCGGTGATCGCGGTGCCGCGCTGGTGACCCTGCGTGCCGCGGACGGATTTCTTCAGGACACCCTGCTGCCGCACGAAGACGCTGAGGACAGCGCGCTCTACCCGGCGCTGGCGGGACCGCTGGGCAGTGCCGAGGCCACCGCCACCATGAGCCGTATGCACGCCGAGATTCACCGGCTTTCCCAGCGACTGCACAGCCACCGGGAGATCGCCGAGTCGGCCGGTACGGTGACGCCGGAACAGTCCGACGACTTGCTGGCCTGTTTGTACGGCCTGTACGCCCTGCTGTGCCTGCACTTCGTGCAGGAGGAGGAGAACTTCTTCGTGCTGGCGCCGAACGCCACCCCGGCAGACCGCTGGCCATGACCTGGTTGACCCGCAATGTGCGGGTGCTCTCCGCGGTGTCCTTCCTGCAGGATACCGCCAGCGAACTGCTGTACCCGCTGCTGCCGATCTACCTGACCACCGTCCTCGGCGCACCGCCCGCGGTGGTCGGTGCGATCGAGGGGGCCGCCGAGGGTGCCGCCTCGTTGACCAAAGTCGCTGTCGGGCCCCTCGGCGACCGGTACGCCAGGCGTCCCCTGATCGCCACCGGCTACGGGATGGCCGCGCTCGGCAAGGTCATCGTGGCCGTTGCCGGCACCTGGGCCGGCGTGCTGGGCGGCCGTGTCGTCGACCGGCTGGGTAAGGGTCTGCGCGGGGTGCCGCGCGATGCGCTGTTGGTCGATGGAATCGACTCCGGTTCGCGCGGAAAGGTTTTCGGCTTCCATCGCGCGATGGACACCATGGGGGCGGTGGTGGGCCCACTGATCGGCCTGGCCGGCTACGAACTGCTCGACCACCAGATCGCGCCGCTGTTGTACGTCGCGATCGTGCCGGCGGTGCTGTCGGTCCTCCTCATCGCGCTGGTCCGGGAGAAGCCGCGAACCGGGCCGCGCCCGGCCCGTCGGCCCCTCCTCGCCGGCGTTCGAGACCTGCCGGGCCGGTACTGGCGGGTGACGGCGGTGGTGATCGGCTTCGGTCTGGTCAACTTCCCGGACGCGCTTCTGCTGTTGCGGCTCAACGAGATCGGCTTCGGCGTCGCCGAGGTGATCCTCGCCTACGTCACCTACAACCTCGTCTATGCGGCGGCCAGCTTTCCGGCGGGTCTGCTGGCGGACCGGGTGCCGCGTTCGGCGGTGTTCGGGATCGGGCTGGTCTTCTTCGCCGTCGGTTACATCGGGCTTGGCCTCACCACCGACCCGGTGGTCGCCTGGTTGCTCATCGGCGTCTACGGGTTGTTCACCGCCTGCACCGACGGGGTGGGCAAGGCCTGGGTGTCCGCGCTGGCCGAACCCGACCGGCAGGCCACCGCGCAAGGAGTCTTCCAGGGCGGCAGCGGGCTGGCGATCCTGGTCGCCGGGATATGGGCCGGCCTGCTCTGGGGGGCCGATGGTCGACTGCCGCTGCTCATCTCCGGTGTGGTCGGCGGGTGTTTCGCGGTCGCACTGCTGGGGCGCTGGGCGTTGGTGCGGGCTCGTTAAGCTCACCGCAATGCGCACCGTCCACGTCATCGGCATCGGGGTGGGCGACCCCGACTACGTGACCACCCAGGCGATCCGGGCCCTCAACGAGGTCACCGTGTTCTTCGCGATGGACAAAGGCGAGGCCAAGGGCGATCTGGTCGCCCTGCGTCGCGAGGTGTGCCGGCGCTTCATCACCGGGTCCGACTACCGGTTCGTCGAATTGCCCGACCCGGTGCGGGGCCCCGGTGATGACTACCAGAGGGTGGTCGCCGACTGGCACGCCGCCCGGGCGCGGGTGTGGGCCGAGGCGATCGAGGCCGAACTCGGCCCGGGCGAGGTCGGCGCGTTCCTCGCGTGGGGAGATCCGGCGCTCTACGACAGCACGCTGCGCATCCTCGACGAGGTGTCCCGGCGTGTCGAGCTGACCTACGATGTCATTCCGGGGATCACCGCGGTGCAGGCGCTGACGGCCCGGCACCGCGTCCCGCTCAACGACGTCGGGGAACCGGTCCTGATCACCACCGGCCGCAAGGTCCGGGAGCACGGCCTGACCGGTGCGGCCGTGGTCATGCTCGACGGCGACTGCGCGTTCCTCGGCTGTCCGCCGGACACCAGAATCTGGTGGGGCGCCTATCTGGGGACCCCGGACGAACTGTTGGTCGCCGGCACCGTCGGTGATGTCGGCGGTCGGATCGCCGCGCTGCGGGCCCAGGCCCGGGACCGGCATGGCTGGATCATGGACACCTATCTCCTGCGCCCGTGACATGATCGACCGATGGGGTCATTTCTGGGTCGTGCCGCGGTCACCGGCCTGGCGCTGTGGGTGGTCACACTCATCCTGCCCGGCATCAATTTCGTGGGCGGACAGACCACGATTCAGAAGATCGGCATCGTGCTCGTCGTCGCGATGATCTTCGGTCTGGTCAACGCCGTCATCAAACCATTCGTCACGGTGCTTTCCATCCCGCTCTACATCCTGACGCTGGGACTGTTCCATGTCGTGGTCAACGCGCTGATGCTGTGGATCACCGCGTGGATCACCGAACACACCACGCACTGGGGTCTGCAGATCGATCACTTCTGGTGGACCGCGATCTGGGCCGCCATCCTGCTCTCCCTCGTCGGGTGGGTGTTCTCGATGCCGATGCGCAGCATCTCGAGCTGACCAGCCGCCGCGCCAACCCGCCGCCATGCCGGAACTTCCCGAGGTCGAGGCCCTCGCCGACCACCTCCGCCGGCACGCCGTCGGCGCCACGGTCCAACGGGTGGACATCGCGTCGCTGTCGGCGCTGAAAACCTTCGACCCCGCGGTCAACGCGCTGCACGGGCGCACCGTGACCGCCGCGCACCGCTGGGGCAAATACCTCGGATTGCAGGCCGGCGATCTCTCTCTGATCGTGCACCTGTCGCGGGCCGGTTGGCTGCGCTGGTCGGACAGGCTCAGCCCGGCCCCGCTGAAGCCCGGTAAGGGACCGATCGCGTTGCGGGTCCATCTCGGCGGCGGGGCGGGCTTCGACCTCACCGAGGCCGGCACCCAGAAGCGGCTGGCGTGCTGGCTGGTGGGTGATCCGGCGGCGGTGCCCGGTATCGCGACGTTGGGTCCCGACGCGCTGGACCTTGACGCCCGCCGGTTCCGGGAAGCGCTGTCCGGCAACGGCGCCCGGATCAAGACCGCGCTCACCGATCAGAAGGTGATCGCCGGTATCGGGAACGCCCACAGCGACGAGATCCTGCACACCGCCCGGCTGTCCCCCTTCGCGACGGCCTCGAAACTCACCGCCGCCCAGGTCGATGCGCTGCACCGGGCGATGGGCTCGGTGCTGACCGACGCGGTGGCGCGTTCGGTGGGGCAACAGGCCGCCACTATCAAAGGGGAGAAGCGTGGCGGCCTGGCGGTGCATGGGCGCACCGGGCTGCCCTGCCCGGTCTGCGGCGATACCGTGCGGGAGGTTTCCTTCGCCGACAAGTCGTTTCAGTACTGCCCGGGCTGTCAGACCGGCGGCAGAGTGCTCGCCGACCGAAGGATGTCGAGGTTGCTGAAATGACCAGGCAGCGGATTCTCATCACCGGCGCCAGGTCCGGCCTCGGTGCCGGTATGGCGCGCGCCTTCGCCGTCAAGGGCCGGGACCTGGCGTTATGCGCCCGCCGGTCGGACCGTCTTGAGGCACTCAAGGCCGAACTGACCGGACGGTATCCGGACATCACCGTCGCCGTCGCCGAACTCGATGTCAACGACCACGATCAGGTGCCACGGGTGTTCGCCGCACTTGCCTCAGAACTGGGCGGACTCGACCGCGTCATCGTCAATGCCGGCAT
>SYAB01000392.1 GCA_005787665.1 Actinomycetota bacterium | reverse complement strand
GCCCCACCCGCGCGCGCCAGGACCTAAGCACCGGCCGTTCATGTCCGTCGAAATGGGTGCACGCGTCGCGGTCGTGCTGAAAGGCTGGCCGCGTCTTTCCGAGACTTTCATCGCGCAGGAGATCCTCGCGCTCGAAAATCTGGGCCTGGATATCCTGATCGTATCGTTGCGCCACCCTACCGACGGGCGCACGCACCCGGTCCACTCCGAGATCCGCGCGCCGGTGCCGTAGAGCACCTCGAGCAGGGCGCGGTCGCGCAGGGCCAGCGTGGTCCCGGGCGCACCGGCGGCCTCGAGGATCGCCTCCACGTCGCTCAGCGGCGTCCTGCAGCACCTGCCAGGCACTCTGGCGGGATAGCCGGCCGCCCCGGGCGTTGAGGAAGATCGCCGGCCCACCGCGCCCCCGTCGTGCCAGGTCCGGACGTCCCCGCACCAGATAGGCATCCAGTGCGGCGATCGCCGGCCGACCGATCGGAACCAGTCGTTGCTTACCGCCCTTGCCGCGCAGCAACACCGACCGCGCGTGGGTATCGACGTCGTCGACATCGAGGCCCACCGCTTCGGAGATGCGGGCGCCGGTGGAGTACAGCAGTTCCAGGAGCGCCCGGTTGCGCAGGGGCAGCGGGCCGTCGTTCGGGCCGTCGCCACCGGCACCGTCGAGCAGGGCCAGTACCTCGTCCAGCGTCAGGCTCTTGGGCAGCCGCCGACTGGGGGTGGGTGGCTTGACCGCGCGGGCAACGTCGATCTCGATGATGCCCTCGGCCGAGGCGAACTTGTGCAATCCGCGGACCGCGATCAGCGCCCGCGCCGCCGACACCGCCGACAGTGGGGTCACGTGTGCGTCCGGATCGCCCCGGCGCAACGCGACGAGAAAATCGCTGACATCAGTCTCGGTGACGGCACGCAGATCGTCGATCCCGCGCAGATTCAGGTGCTCGCCGTAGCGGCGCAGATCGCGTCGGTAGGAACTGATCGTGTTGGCGGCCACGCCACGTTCGATGGTGAGGTGATCGAGGTAGCCCCGCAACTGCCCGTCGAGTGCGGTGAATTGTGCCGTCGTCATGAGTGTTGCCTGGCCGCAAAGGCTTTCGGGCGGTCCGGCCACGGGGCGTCAGCCGGCCGGGTGGGCCGCCCCTCGGTGATCGCGGCGTGGGCGGCCAGCACGCCCGCCGCGGCGGTGGCGTTGACAATCTCACCGGAGAACACCTTCCGGGCGGCATCCTCGAGGTCCAGCCAGTGCGCCGTGAGGTCGGCCTCCTCGTGATCGGCCTCCGGGCGACCGACCTGACTCAAGCCCCGCGCCAGATACACCCGGACCGCCTCATCGCAGAAGCCCGGGGAAAGCGCCACGTCGATCAGCACCCGCCAGTCATCGGCGACCAAACCGGTCTCCTCGCGCAGTTCGCGGGCAGCGGCCACCGCGGGAGCCTCCCCCGGTTCGTCGAGCAGTCCGGCGGGCAGTTCCCACAGCCGACGGTTCAGTGCGGTGCGGTACTGATAGATCATCATCAACCGGTCGTGATCGTCGACAGCGGCGACGGCGACCGCACCGTAATGCTCAACGACCTCGCGCATCGCGGTGCCGCCCCCGGGCATCCGGACCTCGTCGGTGCGCAGCGCGAGAATCTTTCCGCGATAGACGGTTTCGGAGGACACCGTCTCGAAGACGTGGTCAGCCACGCGTGTGTTCCGACAACGGCTGCGCACCGGAGTCGTCGGCGAGTTCCCGGCCGCCTCCATGTTCGGGGCCGCCCGCGAGTTCGTGGCCATTGGAGTGGTCGGGGATCTCCACCGGAAGGCGTTCCGCCGCCTTGTAATCGATGGCCGCGCCGATGAACGCGACGAACAGCGGATGGGGCCGGGTCGGCCGGCTCTTGAGTTCCGGATGGGCCTGGGTGCCGACCAGGAAGGGGTGCACGTCGCGCGGGTACTCGACGAACTCGACCAGGTGTCCGTCCGGTGAGGTGCCGGAGAATCGCAGTCCGCTCTCGGCGATCCGATCGCGGTAGGCGTTGTTCACCTCGTAGCGATGCCGGTGTCGTTCAGACACCTCGGTCGCCTGATACGCCTCGGCGACAACGGATCCCGGTTCCAGGACCGCCGGGTAGGCGCCCAGTCGCATGCTCCCGCCCAGGTCGGCCTCACCCGCGACGACATCGCGCTGATCGGCCATGGTGGAGATCACCGGATCCGGCGTGTCCGGCTCGAATTCGGCGGAGTTGGCCTCGCTCAGGCCCACCGTGCGAGCCGCCTCGATCACGATGCACTGCAGCCCCAGACACAGTCCCAGCAGTGGTAGCCCACGGTGCCGGGCGTACCGGATGGCGCCGATCTTTCCTTCGATCCCGCGGATCCCGAAACCCCCCGGAATCAGCACCGCGTGCACGTCGGCGAGCGCTGCGGCCGCCGCACTGTTGATCTCGGGGTCACCGGCGGCGGTCTCGCAGTCATCGGATGCCACCCAGCGCATTTCGACTTTGGCGCGGTGAGCGAACCCGCCGGCCCGCAACGCCTCGGCCACCGATAGGTAGGCATCGGAGAGGTCGATGTATTTACCCACCAACGCGATTCGCACCGTTTCCTGCGGATCGTGCACCCGGCGCAACAGGTCGTCCCAGGTGGTCCAATCGACATCACGGAACGGCAGGTTCAACCGCCGCACCACATAGGCGTCGAGTTCCTC
>SYAB01000391.1 GCA_005787665.1 Actinomycetota bacterium | reverse complement strand
GCTGAGCTTACTCGACCGGGCATAACCTGGCCAAACCCGGGTGTCTCCGCAGCTAATCTGCTCTGGTGTCCTACGGTCCCATGTCCCCCGCCCCCGCCCCCGCTTTCATCAGCCTGGGCCCGCCGTATCCCACCTCGATCCGCAAAGTCGGCGCCCCCCTGGCGGCCATCATCGCCCTCGGCACGCTCGCCGCATTGCTCCTGAGCCTGTTGACCGCCACCGATCCGGGCGGCACCGCCCTGGGATTCGCGCTGGCGAGCATGTCGACGGCCGGAGTTCTGGTGTGTTATCTGTGGCTGGACCGCTGGGAACCGGAGCCGCCACGGTTGTTGATCATGGCCTTCCTGTGGGGTGCCTCGGTGGCGGTGCTGATCTCGGTCGCACTGGAGTACCTGTTCGACCATGCGGTCGGCGGCGGAGGGGAAGACAAGGCGAGTTTCGCGACGGTGGCGATCGGCGCACCGGTGGTCGAGGAGGCGGCCAAGGGCTTGTTCCTCCTGCTGATGATGACCGGACGGCGACGGACCGAACTCAACACGTTGACCGACTGCCTGGTGTACGCCGGCCTGACTGCATTGGGCTTCGCCTGGCTGGAAAACATCTTCTACATCGCCAGCGGCGAGTCCCTCGGCGAATCACTGACGATTGCCGCCCTGCGCCTGGTCATCAGCCCGTTCGCGCACCCGCTCTTCACCACCATGTTGGGGATCGGGGTGTACTTCGCCCTGCACCAACGGAACATCCTGGGCAAGCTGGGCTGTCTGTTGCTCGGCTACCTGGCAGCGGTGGTCATGCACGGGATGTGGAATGGCTCGGCACTGCTGGGGGCGAACACCTATCTCGGTGTCTATGTGCTGTGGATGATGCCGATCTTCGCGCTGGCGATCGTGCTGGCGATCACCAGCCGCCGCCGCGAACAGCGGATCGTCGCCGACAAACTGCCCCACATGGTGGCCACCGGGATGCTGACGCCGGTTGAGGCGAGTTGGCTGGGTTCGTTGCGGTCCCGGAAGACGGCCGTTGCGGCCGCACTGCGGTTCGGCGGGCGCCCGGCCGGGTCGGCGGTGAAGAAGTTCGCGCTTCAGGTGGTCGAGCTGGCCTATGTCCGGGACCGGATCGACCGAGGTTTCGGCGACGAACGGGTGTTCGCGCTCCAGCACGAGGAAGCGCACCGGGTGCTGGCCGCGCGCGCCGCCGCGGGACCGGCGTTGTATCAGCTCAGCGGGTATCGGTTCCCGGTGCAGTAGCGGCTATCAGCATTGGCAGTCCACTGACCGCACGGTCCTCAAGCGGATCAACCGGCTGATCGAGGAGATTCGTCGCTCCCCGTACGAAGGGATCGGAAAACCTGAGCCGCTCAAGTACGGCCTTGCCGGTGCGTGGTCGCGCCGCATCACCGATGAGCATCGTCTGGTATTTCGCGTCACCGCGGACCGCGTGGAGATCATCCAGGCGCGCTATCACTACTGAGCCGGGGCACTACTGGGCCGGGCACTACTGAGCCGAGCGACCGACTAGTGCGCCGCCGCGTCCCAGGTGCGGCCATATCCCACCGAGACCTCCAGCGGCACATCCAGCGGGTAGGCGCTGCCCATCTTGTCCCGCACCAACTCCTCCAGGGCGTCGCGCTCCCCCGGCGCGACCTCGAAGAGCAACTCGTCGTGCACCTGCAGCAGCATCCGGGACGCGAGGCCGGCCGCAGTGATGGCCCTGTCGACGTTGATCATGGCGACCTTGATGATGTCAGCGGCGCTGCCCTGGATCGGGGCGTTGAGGGCGGCGCGTTCGGCGGCCTCCCGGAGTTGCCGGTTGCTGCTGTCCAACTCGGGCAGATAGCGCCGGCGGCCCAGCACCGTTGAGGTGAAGCCGTCCTTGCGGGCCTGCTCGACCACACCCTCCAGGTAGTCCCGCACTCCGCCGAACCGGGCGAAGTAGGAATCCATCTGTTCCTTGGCCTCTTCGGTGGAGATCTTGAGTTGAGCGGCCAGGCCGTAGGCACTGAGTCCGTAGGCCAGGCCGTAGGACATCGCCTTGACCCGGCGGCGCAACTCGGCGGTCACCTCGTCGATGGGCACCCCGAAGGCCCGCGAGCCGACGAAGGAGTGCAGATCCTCCCCGGTGCGGAAGGCCTCGATAAGTCCTTCGTCTTGGGACAGGTGCGCCATGATCCGCATCTCGATCTGGCTGTAGTCGGCGGTCATCAACTCCGGATACCCATCGCCCACACAGAACGCGTCGCGGATGCGACGTCCGGCCTCGGTGCGGACCGGGATGTTCTGCAGGTTCGGGTCGGTCGAGGACAGTCGGCCGGTGGCAGCGATGGTCTGGTTGAACGTGGTGTGGATGCGGCCGTCGGGTGCAGTCGACTTCAGCAGGCCGTCGACGGTGACCTTGAGGCGAGTGACGTCGCGATGGGCCAAGAGGTGTTCGAGGAACGGGTGCGCGGTCTTGTCGAACAGTGTTTGCAGGGCGTCGGCGTCGGTGGTGTAGCCGGTCTTGGTCTTCTTGGTCTTCGGCATCTGAAGTTCGTCGAACAGCACGACCTGTAATTGCTTGGGTGAACCGAGGTTGATCTCCTTGCCGATCACCGCGTAGGCGGCCTGCGCGGCGTCGCGAATCTGATCGCCGAACTCGCTCTGCAGCACCTCAAGCTTGTCGAGATCGACGGCGATACCACGGGATTCCAGCCCGGCCAGCACCACCTGGACGGGCAATTCCATGTCACTGAGCAGCGCCGATGACTCCATCGCCGCCAGTTCCCCATCGAGTGCGTCGGCGAGATCGGTCACAGCGCGGGCCCGCAGGATGAGCGTCTGCACGGCTTGATCGTCGACGCCATCATCATCATCGAGAAGCGAAAGCTGTTGCTGCTCAGGTGCTTCGGCGCGCAACTCGCGCTTGAGATAGCGCACGGAGAGATCGTCCAGGGTGAAGCTGCGCTGCCCGGGGCGCACCAGGTAGGCGGCCAGTGCGATATCCGAGGTCACCCCGGCAAGCCGCCACCCTCGGCCCGCGAGATCGTGCATCGCACTCTTGGCCTCATGGAGCGCTTTCGGGGCCTTCTCGTCGCCCAACCAGGCACCCAGCGCAGCCTCATCCTCGGCAGTTAGCGTCGCGGTGTCGATATAGCCGCCTTCGCCGTCGGCGGTAGCGATGGCCAGCGCGGTGGCATCGCCGTCGTAGACGGCGTGAGTGCCGACCACCGCCAGCCCGGATCGCGCTGTGCCGCTGGCGTGTTCGGCCAGCCAGGACGCGACCGTGCCGGGTGCCAGGGCATCGCCGCGCACCTCGAAGCCGTCCTCGACTTCCGGTTCGGCGGTGGCCAGGGTGTCGAACAGCCGGTCGCGCAGCACTCGGAACTCGAGGTCGTCGAAGAGTTGATGGATCTTGTCGCGGTCCCACGGCAGTAGCCCCAGCGTGTCGGGTGTCTGGGCCAGTGGAACATCGCGCACCAGATGGGTGAGTTCACGGTTCAGGATCACCGTGGACAGGTTCGCGCGCAGCGACTCCCCAACCTTGCCTCGCACCTCTTCAACGTTGTCCACCAAACCCTGCAGCGAGCCGTACTCGACGATCCACTTGGCCGCGGTCTTCTCGCCCACACCCGGAATACCGGGCAGGTTGTCGCTGGGGTCGCCCCGCAGTGCCGCGAAGTCGGGGTATTGCTCCGGGGTGAGCCCGTACTTCTCCATCACCGCATCCGGGGTGTAGCGGGTCAGGGTGCTGACGCCCTTGATCGGGTACAGCACCGTGATGTCGGAGTTGACCAGTTGCAGAGCGTCGCGATCCCCCGTGACGACCAGCACCCGGTACCCGGACTCGTCGGCCTGGGTGGCGAGGGTGGCGATGATGTCATCGGCCTCGAAGCCGGGCTCGGATAGGGCGGTGATGCCCATCGCGGTGAGCACTTCCCTGGTGATGTCGATCTGGCCGCGGAACTCATCCGGCGTCGCACTGCGGGTGGCCTTGTACTCCGGGAACCGTTCGGAGCGGAAGGTCTGCCGGGAGACGTCG
>SYAB01000390.1 GCA_005787665.1 Actinomycetota bacterium | reverse complement strand
GCGGCAGCGCAACGCTGATCGACGATATCGAGCAGGTCGGCGGCTTTCGGGGTGAACTCGGTGACCGCACTGAGGTCGAGGACGAACGGGGCATCGGGAAGGATGAACCGCGACGCGTGATCGGCGACCCGGTCGAGGTTTCGTGCGTCGACGCGGCCGCTGACAGCGACGACGGTCGCCCCGTGCCGGCGGTGCGCCCGGACATGGGCTCCCCGGTAATCCGCTGCGGGTTCCCCGTACCGCGAAGTGAAGCTCGTCATGATGTCCGCCCCTCATGTCGATCGTCCGGACCGCCGACGCGCGGCCTCGTCTGCGACGTTACGGCGAAACTCTAAGGCGGCCGGGAGCGGTGTCTAAAACTCTGGTGAGAAAGGGTTTTGGCGCCTCAGACACAGTCCGACCCGCCGTCGACCATCAGCACCGCTCCGGTGGTGTACCCGCTCTGTTCGGTGCACAGAAACGCGATCGCGGCCGCGACCTCCGACGGGAGCCCGAACCGGCGCATCGGGACGCGGGCCAGTTCGGAGTCGACGATCGAGGGGACGGCCATCATGGGTGCCGTCATCGGGGTGTCGATGATTCCGGGGGCGACAGCGTTGACCCGGATCCCGTCGCGGGCCCACTTCACGGCCAGGTTCCGGGTGAGGTTGACGATGCCCGACTTGGCCGCGCTGTAGCCGGGTACCAGGGTGACCGCGCGCATCGCCGACATCGACGCCAGATTGACCACGCTGGCCCCGCCCGGTGTCGACGATGCCCGCAGCGCCCCATGCAGTGCCACGGTGAGCCGGTAGGGCGCCATCAGGTTCAGTTCCAGCGAAGCGTCGAAGCCATCGGGGTCGGACTCGTCGAGACCGCCGGGAAAGTTCGCGCCGGCATTGTTGACCAGGACGTCCAGCGTCTCCAGCCCGGCCGCGAACGCGGCGACGGCATCGGGGTCGGTGAGCCGCAGTTGCCGGTAGGTCATGCCGGACAGGTCGACGCCGTAGTCGGTGGCGGCCGGTTTGGTCCCGGTCGCGGTCACCTCCGCACCGGCGTCCCGGAACAGGGTCGCGACGGCGTGGCCGAGACCGCTGGTGGCACCGGTGACCACGACGCGGGTTCCGGTGAAGTCGAAGCTCGCACGAGCGCTCATGTGTACCTCTCGATCTGTCGGGTCAGCCAAGCCCGCTCCCAGAAGTTGACGCTGTCCGCCAGCAGCGACTGGTGGGCGGTCCGGAGCACCGCGCGGGCGTCGGCGTGGTCGGGATGGGTGTCGGTGACGAGTTCGGCGAGATGGATGGCCTGCAGCGGCCGGCCCGCGTCGAGATGCGCGACGGCCCGGGCCACCACCGCCGCGGCTCCGGCCAGTTCGACCAGGTCGGCGCTGACCGACTCCGGCCCGACGGGATAGAGCTCGGTGGTGGACCGGTGATGAAACCACCCCGAGTAGTTCTCCCAGACTGCCCGGACGTCCCAGGCCACCGACCCGTAGCCCTGGCCGACGTCCAGTTGCTCGGGCAGGGCGATCTCGCGCATCAGCGTGCGCACGTCCTTGCCGGCGTTCATCCCGGCCACGGTCTGGTCGTGCACATAGCGGACCGCCCCGGCCAGCCGGCCCAGCTCGGCGTCGATCCGCGCGGCGCCCACGATCGGGTCGAAGTGTCCGGTCAGCAGGATCTCCGGATGCAGCGCGCGAACCCGCTCGATGGTGTCGATGACAGTCAACGCGTCGCGGTAACGGTCACCGCGCATCGTCACCAGATTGGGAATGTGACCGAAAACCGGGCCGAAGGTGTTGCTGCACAAACAGATTCCCTCGTCCGGGAGCCACACCACCATCGAGTCGGTGGTTTCCCCGCCCGGGGTCGCGATCAGTTCGAGCCGCCGGCCGCCCACAGTCAGCGAGAGCGCGTCCCGCACGGTGATGTCGGCGGTGGCGGTGCTCTGCGGCGGGAGTCTCGGACCGAAGCGCCGCTGGATGGCGGCGATCCCGTCGGCCAGCCGGCCGCTGAAGGCGAAAGCGCTGCGGGCCACCCGGTAGGGGAGAAGTCGCTCGTTATCGTCTCGCCAGTCGCGCCAGTGGGACTGGGCGATGACTTTGGTGCCGGGGTCGCGCAGGGTGTCGATTCCGCCGACATGGTCGTAATGCCCCTGGGTGATGATGATGTAGCGAACCGGGCTCGGGTCGACGGCGTCGAAGTTGGCCCGGTGCACGGGCGCTTCGAAGCCCATCCCGGTGTTGACCACGATGCGGCCGTCGGTGGTGGTCAGCAGATAGGAGTTGGTCAGGCCCGCCGAACACCAGATTCCCGGGGCCACCTGCTCGGCGCGCTCGGCGGAGGCCGGCGCCATCGCCTCGGCCCCGGGCCGGCTGCGCCAGATCGGTTCGGAGGTCACCGGACCTCCGCGCGGACGTCGAAGCGCTCGAAGTAATAGTCGAACCTGGCGCGCAACTCCTCCGGGGTGACGCCGAAGTGCCGCCGCAGGTCATAGGGGACCCGGCCCTTCCCACCGCGCGGGTTTGCGTCGATATAGCGCTGGAACCTCGCGGCGATCGAGGCCGGGATGTCGATGCCGGCGAGTGCGTAGAACCGGTGGAGTGGGGTCATCTCGTCACCGTTGAGCTGGTGGAAGCCGATGTCGATGCTGCGCTCGGCGGGCACCAGGTGGCGGTCGCGCACACAGGCGCTCAACAGCCGATCGACCCGGTCGGTCCAGTACTCGATCAGCCATTGTGGCTCGATACTGTGGCGGCGCAGCCGGTCCGAATACGCCATCATGGTGACCGCGGACTGGATCACCGCGACTGGGTCGCGGTGGGTGAACGCGATGGTGGCGTCCGGGAAGGTGGTCGTCAGCGCCGGAAGCTGTTCGGCGTGCTGCGGGGACTTCAGCACCCAGGTGCGCGGGCCACGCAGGAACGTCAGGGCCTGCAGCACCGTCTTGAGGTAGCGGTAATGACGCTGCTGGTCCAGGCCGAGGTAGAAGTCGCGCCACGACGGCACCCGGGCGTGCCACTCCAGCACGTAGGAGGCCAGATCGAGGTCGAGCAGTTCGACCTCCTCCTCGACGGCCTCCGGGAAGCGGTCGTGCATCGCCGCGGTGTACGGCGCGGTGAGCATCATCGCGTCGTGCTCGGCCTTGACCCGCAGGTAGCGGGGATCGACCCCGTCGACCCCCGGGCCCTTCCCGGGCCGGGGAATCGGATCATCGCTCTCCCAGTAGGGCAGTGCGCGCCGCCGCGGGTCCTGGGCGATCAGGTTGACCAGGTGAGTGGTGCCCGAGCGCGGCATGCCGACCACGATGAGCGGCCTCTCGATCTCGATCCCGGCGATCTCGGGGTAGCGCTTGAGCAGGTCGGTCAGTGAGAGGCGGTTGCGCAGCAGCCGGACCACCCTGGCCCGCAACGTGTTCCGGGTCAGTTGGCGCAGGCCGGTGTCGCTGTCGATGGCCTCGAGGTGGGCTCGCAGCCGGGCCGGGTACCCCTCATCGGCGGCCAGGTCCTCGACACCGGCCTGCTCGATCGCCTCGGCCAGCATCGCCTCGGGGTCCAGGATCACCTCACGGGACTCGGTGTAGGCCAGAACCTGACGCTGGACATCGCTGAGCACGGGATCGGTGAGGTCGTCGAGATCGATCACCTCATCACCTCCCTGCCGATAATGTCTGCCGATAATGTCCGAACCGATGACACCGCTCCCCATTCAACAGGCCCGTATCCACGCGCCGGGGTCGGTTTCGGTGGACCGGGTGGAACGGCCCCGATGCGGGCGCCGCGACGTCGTCGTCGACGTCGCCGCCTGCGGGTTGTGCGGCAGCGACCTGAGCTACATCCGGATGGGTGGTCTGGCCGGCCCGAACGGCGAGCCGATGCCACTGGGCCACGAACTCTCCGGGGTGGTGCGGGAGGTGGGCAGCGAGGTCACCGACGTATCCCCGGGCGACCGGGTCGTCGTCCACCCCGGCAACGACGATCTGGGACGGATCGGTAACGGCGCGCCGGAAGGCGGTCTGGCGGAGTCCGTACTGGTGCGGGAGGCCGCCCGCGGCGGACGGCTGATCCCGGTCCCCGACGGGATGAGCCTGCACGTCGCTGCCCTGGCGGAGCCGGTGGCGGTCGGCATGCATGCCGCTGAACAAGCCGATGTCCGGCCCGGGGACACCGTCGCGGTGTTCGGCTGCGGGCCGATCGGTCTGGCCGCGATCGCGAGTCTGGCCGATCGGGGCGTGACCGATGTGGTCGGGGTCGACCCGTCGGCCACCCGGCGTGCCCTCGCCGAACGGCTCGGCGCATCGTCGTCGATCGACCCGGCCGGGCAGAGCCCGTGGCGTCAACTCGCCCACCTGCACGGCGAATCCGCGTCGGCGTTCGGGAGGGCACCGGCCACCGTCGCCTACATCGAGGCGTCGGGTTCGGATTCGGTCCTCGCCGGCATCGTCGACCGGGCCGGTCGCGGCGCCCGGATCAGTGTGGTGGCGCTGCACTACCAACCGGTGCCGATCAACTTCGTCAGCGTCCTCATGAAGGAGTTGACGATCCGGGGCTCGATGGAATACCCGGCCCGCTTCGCCGACGCCGTGGACCTGCTGTCCCGCCGCGATCTCTCGGCGCTGATCACCCACCGGTTCTCCCTCGGCGACCTCGGCGAGGCCCTCGGGCTGCTCTCCGAGAGCCGCGAGTGCGGAAAGGTCATGATCACGGTTCCGTAGCGGCCCCGCCCGCCGCAGCCGCGACACCGGCCTGCGCTCCTACGGTGGCTTCGTGCTTCAGGACCCTGGGCTGGCCGTCACGGCGCGCGGCTGGGCGGCCCTGTGGTGCGGCGCGACGGCGCTGCTGGCCTATCTGAGCTGGGCGGCCGGCCTCTCCTGGATGACCGGGATGCTCACCGTGCCGGTCGCTTCCGTGGCCTGCTGGCGGTGGTGGCTGGCCTGGCTCGCGCAACGGCGGTTCGCGCGCCTCGACGCGCTCTATCGGGCCAGCGGGCAGGCGGCCGTCGATGCGATGAGCGGACTGGAATTCGAGCATTACGTCGCCGCCGTGCTGCGCGGCGTCGGCTTCAGCGTCGAAGTCACAAGGGCCAGTGGGGATTTCGGCGTCGACCTGATCGCGACCCGCGACGGTGTCCGCACCGCCGTGCAGTGCAAGCGCCAGGCCCGCGCGGTCAACGGGGCGGCCATCCAGCAGGTGGTCGCCGGGGCAACCGTCCACGACTGCGGGGCCACCATGGTGGTGGCCAACCACCGCTACACCCGCGCGGCCGAGCAACTCGCCGAGGTGCACGGCTGCATCCTGGTGGACCGGGTTCGGCTGGTCCGGCTGGCCCGACGTGGCCGCGCTCAGGTGTCGGCGACGAACCGGTCCCGGTAGCGGGCCAGCCGCGCACTCACTTCTTCGGCACCGATGCCGAAGGCCGCGAGGTCATAGATCACCTCGCCGTGGCGCCCGCGCGGGTGAGCGGCGGTGAACGCTGCCATCGCGGCTCGCACCCCGTCATCGAAGCGCTGGCCGGCCAGGTCGTAGATCGCCTCGATCGTGGCGCGCTCGTCAGCCAAGAAGTCGGTGAATCGCACGTCGATGGACTGTCCGGGCGGCAGCAGTTCGCGGTCGCGCAGGCATCCGTTGAGCAGATCCGCGGAGCGATCCAGCCAATACCGGCCGATCGCCACCGGGTCGGGACGCTCCGAGCCCATCCGCGCCCCGTAGGCCACCATGGTCAGCATCGAGCGGACGACCTCCACCGGATCACGATGGGTGACAACGAAAGTGGCGTCCGGAAAGGTCTCGACGAGTGCGGGGAACTGCTCGAGATGCTGTGGCGACTTGAGCACCCATCGGGTTCCGCCGCGCAACCACTGCAGCGCCTGCATGGTCCGCTTGAGGTAGGAGTAGGACGGCCGCTGGTCGCGTGCGCGGTAGGCGGCGCCGAAACCGGGGACGTGGTAGGTGGTTTCGAAGAGCATCCCGGAGATGTCGTTGGCCAGAAGCTGAATCTCCTCGTGAGCATGGTCGACCGTCATCTCGTGCATGCGTTTGAACAGCGGCATGCACGCCTCGACCAGCGCGAGCCCCGCGGCGCAGCGATCGCGGCGGGGTTGATCACCGGATTCGCCGGGCACCGGGAAAGGCTCGAGACTCTCCCAGTAGGGCAGGTGCCGGATCCCGGGGTCGGCGGCGATGAGGTTGTGCAGATGGGTGGTTCCGCTGCGGGGCAGTCCGCAGATGATGATCGGTCTGTCGATGGGGAGGGACTCGATTTCCGGGTGTGCGCCGATCAGCGCTTCCAGCCGAAGCCGGTTGACCAGATTTCCGGTCAGCTGCTCGAACGCCACCGCGACGCCGGCATCACTCAGTTGCGCCTCGGATTGCAGGGCATGACAAAGCAGTTCGAGTCGGTGGAGGAATTCGAGATCCCCCCAGTCCGCGAGGCCGGTCCGGGCGGCGGCAGCGGCGGTCAGTGCGGCGGGGGTCAACTCCAGGCCGGCTCCGTAGGCGGCCAGCCCGTCGAGGACCGGGCGGGCCGCCTCGGGATAGTCCGGACTGGCCAGATCGTCGATCCGGACCGGGCCCGGCCGGGTGGTCACCGGCCGGCCTCGGCTACCGGTACGACCCGGCAGGCGGGCCGGCGCGGGGTCTCGGTGGGCAGAAACCAGCGCAGCCAGATCAGCCCGCGGTCCCGTCCGGCGGTCGATACCCAGTTGGGGTGTCCCGGGTCCGAATCGGCGACCACGATCCGCCAGGAGCCGTCCCGCTCGTAGCGAACGTGCGCGCCGTTGAGCGTGACCCGTTCGTAGGTGTAGTCGTAGGTGTGCAGGAACGGGTTCCACAGACAGAGGTTCCAGAATGCGCACGGCGGCGAGACACCCTCGATCACCAGTGCCTCGCCCGGGCGGAGTTCGTAGGCGCCCATCGCATAGGCGGCATCGGCGGCCGACCACCCGTAGGCGTGCTGCGGCACCGGAAAAGGTTCGGCGATCTCGTTGGGCGGGGAGATTCGGGTGGGGATGAAAGAACACTGTTCGGCGATCCAGGTTCGGGCGGCGCGGAACCGTCTGGCGAGGTCGGCAGGGCTGTCCCGGCGGCGCAGCGGAGGGTCGATCGCCTCGATGGACCACGTCGCGCGCCGGTCGGTGCCGGGGTTGTCCAGATAGTCGCGGGTCAGCGCGACGACGGCGTCGGCATCGAGGCGCAGCCCGTCGTGGGGCCCGGCGCCCGGAGACAGGATGAACTCGAAATTGCCGTCGGCATCGAAGTCCAGGTGGCGGTCGTTGAGGGTGCCGACGATCCGGTTGCTGTAGTGCCCGTCGTCAGGCCCCCCGTAGACGGTGATCGACAGGTACACCGAGTCACCGCGGTTCCCGCGCACCCGGTAGCTGCGGGCCGGGTCGATGGGCGCCAGCTGGTAGAACGCATCGGAGTTGTCCCCGCCCCACTTCTGGTAGGGCCCGATGACGTCGACGAAACGCGGGTTGTCCTTGTCGCCCCACACATAGGCGTCGACCCCGACCCGCAGCAGGCTGAACACCAGCCGGTAGCCGTCGAGCAGGTCGGCCTCGTCCAGCGGAGGGTCGGCGGCCAGAAACTTGTCTTCGAACACGGCCAGCTCCGCCAGGAGCTCGTGGAACGCGCGGGAAAGCTCCCCGGAGGTGTCGTCGTGCGCCATGCGCCCACCGTATTCCGCCGGCGACGGCCGTCTTACGCCTTTCTGACCCTCGCCGCTCCACCGTGGCGGTCGCCTCGGCGGCTCAATAGCCTCGCAACCGACATGTGGTCGATCGGGAGGAACGCCATGAGAAAACACCTGGCAATCGTGCTGGCAGTGCTGGCCCTGACAGCGGGGTTCGGCCGGCCCGCCACGGCCCAGGCCGCCGACCTGAATTTCACCGGCACCACGCTGAGCGGGGGAACGTTCAACGGCTCAAGCCTGCAGGGCAAGCCCGCCGTGCTGTGGTTCTGGACCCCCTGGTGCCCGTTCTGCAACGCCGAGGCCCCGAGTGTCAGCGCGGTGGCGGCGGCCAATCCCGCGGTGACGTTCGTCGGGGTCTCCACTCGGGCCGATCTGGCCGCCATGCAGGGCTTCGTGTCGAAATACAGCCTCAACTTCACCAATATCAACGACGCCGACGGGTCCATCTGGGCCAAGTTCAACGTGCCGTGGCAGCCCGCCTACGTGTTCCTGAGCCCGGATGGGGCGTCGACCTTCGTGAATAACCCGACCTCGGCGATGTCGCAGCAGGAGCTCACGGACCGGGTACGCGCATTGACGTCCTAGACCGGAGGTGAACTCCGATCTGCTCGGCCTGGCGCTCGCCGCCGGGATGGTCGCCGCCTTCAATCCGTGCGGGTTCGCCATGCTGCCCGCCTATCTCACGCTGGTCATCCACCGCGAGGGCGGCGGGCAGTGGGTCGCGGTCGCACGGGCGCTGGCCGCGACCGGAACGATGGCACTCGGCTTTCTGACGGTGTTCGGGGCGTTCGGGCTGCTGACCGTCTCGGTGGCCTCGACCGTGCAGCAGCGCCTTCCGTACGTGACGGTCGCGGTCGGTGCGGCTCTGGCCGGCGCGGGGTTCTGGCTGCTTGCCGGGCGAACCCTGCCGGGCCTGAGCTGGAGCCCCCTGCAGCGGGCCGGCCGGGCACCCACCGCACGGCTGGGTTCGATGTTCGGCTATGGGGTGGGGTACGCGATCGCCTCACTGTCGTGCACCATCGGGCCCTTCCTGGCTGTCACCGGCAGCAGCCTGCGTGGCGGCTCGGCGGCCCAGGTCGTCCTCGTCTACGCGGCCTACGCGGCCGGCATCGCCCTTGTGGTGGGCGTCCTTGCCGTCGCCGTGGCGCTGGCCAGCAGCACGCTGATCGACCGGATGCGCCGGATCCTGCCGTATGTCAATCGGATCAGCGGTGCGGTGCTGGTGCTCGTCGGCGTCTACGTGGCGTACTACGGGTGGTTCGAACTGCGCCTTTTCCGCGGTACCGGCAGTGCCGAGGATCCCGTGATCTCAGCGGCTGGGCGGATTCAGCGGACCTTGGCGGGCTGGGTGTACGAACACGGAGCATGGCCCTGGGTTCTGGCGCTGGCGGTACTGGCCGGGTTGACCGTGGCCGCCCTGGGCCTGCGACGGTATCGGAGGACACGAAGCGCAGCGGGTGCGCAGGGCGGGCCGACGTGATCGTCCCGTGAAGGGACCCGACAGGTGAGCCCCCCGCGGACGGTGTTCCGCGGGGGGCTCACTCTGGAGTCGCCTACCCGTGTAGGTCGAACCGGTCGTTGTCCATCACCTTGACCCACGCCGAGACGAAGTCGTTGACGAACTTCTCCTTGGCGTCGTCTTCGGCGTACACCTCGGCCACGGCGCGAAGCTGCGAATTCGAGCCGAACAGCAGGTCGACGCGGCTGGCGGTGTACTTGTCGGCACCCGACGCACGGTCCTTGCCGACGTAGGTCCCGTCATCTGCCGGGGATGGAGCCCACTTCGTGCTCATATCCAGCAAGTTCACGAAGAAGTCCGTCGTCAGGGTGCCGGGCTTGTCGGTCAGCACACCCAGCTCGGAGCCGCCGAAGTTGGCGCCGAGGACCCGCAGACCACCGACGAGCACGGTCATCTCCGGACCCGAGAGCCCTAGCAGGTTCGCCCGGTCGATCAGGTGATACTCGGCGGGCAGACCCAGCCCCTTGCCGGCGTAGTTGCGGAAGCCGTCGGCCTTCGGCTCCAGGTAGGAGAACGACTCGACGTCGGTCTGCTCCTGGGTGGCGTCGCCGCGACCCGAACTGAACGGCACCTCGATCGCGAAACCCGCGGCCTTTGCCGCCTTCTCGACACCGACATTGCCCGCCAACACCACGATGTCGGCGAAGGAGGCGTCGACTCCCGAGGAGGCCTGAATACCCTCCAGCGTCCGGATCACCTGGGCCAACTCGTCGGGCTCGTTGACCTCCCAGCCCAACTGGGGCTGCAACCGGATGCGGCCGCCGTTGGCACCGCCGCGCATATCGCTGCCGCGGTAGGAGGCCGCGGCCTTCCACGCCGTGGAAACCAGTTGCGGCACCGTCAGGTCCGAGGCGGCGATCGCGTTCTTGAGCGTGGCGACCGCCTCTGCCGAGAGCGGCGTGCCGGCCGGGACGACGTCCTGCCACACCCAGGTCTTCGTGGGCGCCAGCGGACCGAGGTAACGGGTCACCGGCCCCATATCGCGATGGAGCAGCTTGAACCAGGCCTTGGCGAACTCCTCGGCGAGTTCGTCGGGATGATCCAGCCAGCGGCGGGTGATCTTCTCGTAGATCGGGTCCATCCGCATGGACAGGTCGGTGGTGAGCATCGACGGATGGGTCTTGCCGTCACCCTGAGCCATCGGCACCGAGTTGGCCCAGCCGTCATTCTTCGGCTTCCACTGATGGGCGCCGGCGGGGCTGGCGGTCAACTCCCACTCGTTGCCGTAGAGGATTTCCAGGTAGCTGTTATCCCATTTGGTCGGGGTGTGCGTCCAGATGACCTCCAGGCCGCTGGTGAACGCGTCGTTGCCCACACCGGTGCCCTTGTTGGAGTTGGCCCAGCCGAGGCCCATCTCCTCCAGGGGTGCGGCCGCGGGTTCGGGGCCCATCAGATCGGGGTTGCCGTTGCCGTGGGTCTTGCCG
>SYAB01000389.1 GCA_005787665.1 Actinomycetota bacterium | reverse complement strand
GGGCCCGTCGCGGTGCGGCGGGCGGCACGTGGGGGGGATTCGGCCGGGGCGGACGTCGCACCGGGGGTAGCGGCCGTCGTGCCGTCGGCTTCGTCAGCGAGGGCGATCGGTGGCCCAGCGGTCAGCGACAGGCCGAGCAGAAAGGCCCCCGCCCCCGCCCGCGCCGCATACTTGGCCACCGCCATTCCGGCACCCCCATCTCTCGCGATTCGCGAGGTCACTGCCTCGAACCTATCGGGGGCCCAAATGGGCAGTCAACACCGCCACGCGGGGCCCGGGCTGGTCCAAACCGCCGACAGTGCACCGGGGCAGCGCGTAGATTGCGTCGCGTCATGGAGTCCGGGAGGTCGCGGTGAGGTCCGAGAACATCAACCATGCCTTCCTCGACGGCGTTCTCGACGGCAGCCACGAGGACGTCTACTACCACTTCGGTGTGGCGTCCTCCGATCCGCTGCTGGAGGAACTCCGCGAGGTGCGGGCCGTCATCCTCGCCGGTTCAGGCGGTCGGATCAAGGAGTTCGCCGATCGCTGGAGTGGGTTGCACGGCGGGGCGCGGGTGGTGGCGTTCCCGAAAGAGGATCGGTTCGTCACCCGCTACACCGCCGGTGTGCTGTTCGCCTCGCACGGGATGGGCATGCCCAGCGCCTCGATCGCTCTGCAGGAGTTGATGCGGCTGGTGTTCTTCCTCAAGCGCGGTGACCTCGATGCCATGGACGACGTCTTCTGGTGCCGGGTGGGTACCAGCGGCGGGGTCGGCCTTCCCGGCGGGACCGTCGTGGTGTCCTCCGAGGGGCTGATGGCAGACCTGAAGCCTTACCGACTGCTGCGGGGTGGTGAGGGTGAGTACTGGTTCGACGGAACGTTTCCCGCCGCGACGCGGGAGGCCATCCTGGCCGCGAACGCCGGGGTCGAGGACCTCAGCGTGGTGGCGGGCAAGACGGTCGCGGGCAACGAGTTCTTCCTCGAGCAGTTCCGGCTCGACGGCGCGGTGTGCTTCGAGACGCCCGAGACCAAGATGGCCTGGCTGCGATGGCTCGACGACAACGGTGTGCGCAATATCGAGATGGAAGGCGCGATGCTGGCCGGCTATCTGAACCACTGGGGCTTCTCCCGCTTCGCGATGATCTGCGCCACTCTGCTCAACCGCCTCGACGGTGACCAGGTCACCGCCACAGCGGAACAGCTGCACACCTTCAGCGAAGACTCCGGTGCCGCTCTGTTCAACTATCTGAGGGCAAGCCTGCTCGACGACCAACCCCGAGGAGACCTGTGAACACCCCAGTGAACAGCTACGTCGCCGACTACTCCGGGTTGTTCAACCGGGCCAACGAGGCGGTGACCGCGGCATTGGGACCGGCACCGGACGGGGTCGAGATCCCCGCGGTGCTGCGGACCTCCGAAACCCTGGCCGGCCGGATCGACCACACCCTGCTGAAGGCCGACGCCACCATGGCAGCGATCGAGACGCTCTGCGACGAAGCGGCCGAACACGGTTTCGCCTCGGTGTGCGTGAACTCCCGCTGGGTTCCGACCGCCGCCGAGAGACTCGCCGGATCGGCGGTGATGGTGTGCACCGTGGTGGGGTTTCCGCTGGGTGCGATGACCCGGCTGGCAAAGGCGGAGGAAGCCCGGATCACGGTGGCCGAAGGGGCCGATGAGGTCGATATGGTGCTGGATATCGGCGGCCTGCTATCCGGTGACCTCGCCGCGGTTTACGACGACATCCTCGGTGTCGTCGGCGCCGCGCGGCCGGCACCGGTCAAGGTGATCCTGGAGACCAGTCTGCTCGACGACGAGCAGAAGGCCATCGCCTGCCTGATCGCACTGAGGTCGGGCGCCGCCTATGTCAAGACCTCCACCGGCTTCGGCGGCGGTGGCGCAACCGCACACGACATCGCGTTGATGCGGGCCATGGTGGGCGACTCCCTCGGGGTGAAAGCCTCTGGCGCGGTCCGTACCCGTCAGGACGCGACGGCGATGGTGAAGGCCGGCGCCGACCGGATCGGCGCTTCGGCGTCGGTGGCGATCGTGGCCGGCGGCCGGGCCGCGGCGGGCGACTACTGATGCCCCCCGGCGCCGACCTGCTCGCCACGGCCCGGGCCTGGCTGGCGCTGGATCCCGACCCCGAGACGTCGGCCGAATTGTCGGCTCTGCTCGCCCGCGCGGAAGCCGACGACGCTGCCGACGCCGCTGAGGCCGCCGAGGAGCTTGCCGACGCTTTCGAGGGAACTCTGCAGTTCGGCACCGCAGGCCTGCGCGGGCGGCTGGGACCCGGCAGCAACCGGATGAACCGCGTCGTGGTGGGGCGCGCCGCCGCCGGGCTGGCGGCCTACCTGCGTGCCGGCGGTGGAACCTCCGTCGTGGTGGGCTACGACGCGCGGCGCAACTCCGAGGTCTTCGCCCACGACACCGCACGCATCATGGCGGGCGCCGGCGTCACTGCGATGGTGCTGCCGACGGCCCTGCCCACCCCGGTCCTCGCCTTCGCCATCCGCGAACTCGGCTGTGACGCAGGGGTGATGGTGACCGCGTCGCACAACCCGCCCGACGACAACGGCTACACGGGGTATCTGGGCGATGGCAGCCAGATCGTTCCGCCGGCCGACGCCGACATCTCCGCCCGGATCGCCGCAGTCGGCCCCCCGGAGTCGATCCCGCTGTCCGAGGATTACCGGATTCTGGACGATGCGGTGCTGGAGGCCTATCTGGACCGGGCCGTATCGCTACTGGGCGACGGACCCCGCGACGTGTCGGCCGTCTACACCGCGATGCACGGTGTCGGTGGGCAGGTCTTCATGAGTGCGGTGCGCCGCGCCGGGTTCGCGTCACCGACGGCGGTGGCGGCCCAGTTCGACCCGGACCCGCGCTTCCCGACCGTCAGCTTCCCCAACCCGGAGGAACCCGGGGCGATGGACCTCGCGCTGGCCGACGCCCAAGCACAGCACGCCGACGTGATCATCGCCAACGATCCCGACGCCGACCGGTGCGCTGCCGGTATCCGCCACGGTGGGGACTACCGGATGCTCACCGGGGATGAAGTCGGCGCACTGCTGGGGTGGTGGATCGCCGAACGGGGACGCCGGGCCGGCGTCCCGGCAACGGGGGTCTACGCCGAATCCATCGTCTCCGGAACCCTGCTGGAGAAGATCGCCGCCGACGCGGGCCTGGGCTATGCCATCACCCTGACCGGATTCAAGTGGATCTCCAAAGTGCCCGATCTGCGGTTCGGCTACGAGGAGGCGCTGGGCTACTGCTGCGACCCGACGGCGGTCAAGGACAAGGACGGTATCACCGCATCGCTGCTGATGCTGGAGATGGTCGCGGCACTCAAAGCCGAGGGCCGTGGCCCCCAGGACGTTCTCGACGATCTGGCGCGCCGGCACGGGCTGCACGCGACAAGCCAACTCTCGGTGCGGGTTTCGGACGTGTCGCTGATCGCCGCGGCGATGGCGCGGCTGCGCGCCGAACCGCCCGGCGCGCTCG
>SYAB01000388.1 GCA_005787665.1 Actinomycetota bacterium | reverse complement strand
GTCGGCGACACCAAGACTCTCGACGTCCACGTCAAACGCCTGCGGTCAAAGATCGAGGCCGACCCGGCCAACCCGGTCCGGTTGGTCACGGTCCGGGGCCTGGGTTACAAGCTGGAGGGCTGACAGGCCGACCGCCGGCGCGGTCAGTAGGCGCCGTTGCCGCCGAGCACTGTTTTGACGGTCTTGGCGACGATCATCAGATCGCGCAACAGCGACCAGTTCTCCACGTAGTCGAGGTCGAGTCGGACCGCGTCCTCGACCTTGAGATCCGAACGGCCGCTGATCTGCCAGAGCCCGGTCAGCCCGGGCTTCACCGCCAGCCGATTGCGCACCAGTTCGTCATAGGAGTCCACCTCCCGCTGAACCTGCGGACGCGGACCCACCGTGCTCATATCGTCGAGCAGCACGTTGAACAGCTGCGGCAACTCGTCGAGGCTGAACTTCCGCAGGAACCTGCCGACCGGGGTCACCCGCGGATCGTCTTTGACCTTGAAGAACATCGGGTCGCCGCCGTTGGCGGCGATGAGATCGGCCATCTTCGCGTCCGCGCCCCGATACATCGAACGGAATTTGTACATGGTGAATCGTTGGCCGTGCAGGCCGATGCGCTCGGAGGTGTAGAACACCGGCCCGCGGCTGGTGACCGCGATCGCGACGGCGACGGCGATCATCACCGGCATGCTCAGGATCAGCGCGATGGTGGCGAACACGATGTCGAAGGCCCGCTTGGCCGTCGAGTTGGCCCCCTGGTACTGCGGGGTGTCCACCTCGAGCACCGCCATCCCGCCGATGAGGCGGGTGCGCAGCCGGTGGTCGGCCACGTCGATCAGGCCGGGGACCACCATCAGGTCGACGCCCTGGGCGTCCAAGTCCCAGATCAGCCGACGGATCTCGGTGGGCGAAAGGTCGTCGGTCGCGGCCAGTGCCACCATTCCCGCCCCGGTCCGACGCACCGCGTCCACGATCGCGGTGTCGACCCCGACGATCGGGATATCGCGTCCGCCGACGGGCAGGCCGGCCGATGTCGCGCTCGACCCGGCCGGGGTGCAGACGCCGACGACGTCGTAGCCGGCCTCCGGTTCGTTGGCGAACATGGTCGCCAGGGCGGCCGCCGAGGCGGGATTGCCGACCACCAGCGTGGTGATCAGGTCGTGGCCCCGGCGATGCCTGGCATCGACGATCCGCCGGCAGGCCATCCGGCTCGCGAACAGCCCCGCCAGGCCCAGGGGCAGCGCGAGCGCGAGGTAGAGGTTGGTCGGGGAGAGGTCCAGGAGTTGCTCGGCGATGGCGAGCAGGCCGAACAGCTGCAACGTGGCGAGGACGATGTTGGTGTATTCCTCGACGCCCCGACCGACGACCCGCCGCGATCGGCTGCCGCTGAGCCCGAGGAACGTCATCCACAAGACCGCCAGCACCAGTGACACCACGGTGTAGCCGAGCGTCGGGGAGTCGGTCCACGTGAAGTCTTTGGCACGGTCGGCCGGATCGGCGGTGAAGAACCGCACGGCGCTCGCGGTGTCCACGGCCAGGGTGATGACGAGAGCGTCGGTGATGAGCAGCCTGCGGGCCCGGCGTCGGTGGCGCTCCCAGGTCCGGGACTCGCCCGGCCCGGCGGCTGCGGGCAGCACGGGGGCTGCTGCGGGGCGCGCCGCGGTTCGTTCCGGTAGGGCCAACACCACGGCAAACACCTCCCCGGCGACTCGAGGGCCGATGACTCCACAAACATTGTCCCAGGGTGACGGCCGGCAACTCGTGAACCGCCGGAGCGAATCGGGGTCTAGCCCCCGCCAGACCCGGAGATCTCCTCCGGAGAGAACGCCACCGCGTAACGCGCGAAGACCGCCGGGCGCGCATAGGTGGTCCGGAAGTGCTCGGCGGCTTCGGCGGAGCAGTCCGCGTTGCGGCCCGGGTCGGTCAGGGAGCAGAGCGATTCCGCCAGTCCGGCCGCATCGTCGGCGACCAGCACACCGGTGCTCGGTCCGCTGGCGATGCCCTCGGCGCCCACCGACGTGGACACCACCGGGAGGTGGTGTCCCAGTGCGTCGATCACTTTCAGTTTGATCCCGGACCCGAAGCGCAACGGGTTGACCAGAGCCGCCGCCCCGCTCAACGCGTCGTCCAGATCGGCGACATAGCCCTCGACCGACACGCTGGGGCCTGCCTGCTCGGCGGTCCTGAGGACCCCGGGCCGGGCTTCGCGACCGATGACCCGGAGTCGGGCCGCCGGCATCCGGTGCAGCACCTGAGGCCAGACCGCGGTCAGGAACCACTGCAGCCCGTCGTCGTTGTGCGGCAGGGACAGCAGTCCGAGGAACACGAACTCCGGTCGCCCGTCGTGCCGGCGCACCGGCGCGGCGGGTGCTGACACCAGCGGCGGGATCGACTGGATGCGCGCGTCGGGCAGGCCGGTCCGGCGCCGCAACTCCCGGGCCTCGAGTTCGTTGACCAGCAGCGAGCGCCGGAACCGCCGAGCGGTGCGGTCCTCGCTTCGTCGAACCACGGCACGCTCGAAGCGGAGCAGGGCGGTCTGGCCGAAGCGGTTGTCGGCGATCGGCCGCAACCGGCGCGGAATGTGTGCCGCGAAGTTCCCGAGTGGGTTGATGTCGATGTCGGGATACTCCCGGGCGGCCGCCAGCATCCGGCTGTAGCGGTCGGAGAACAGGTCATCGAGGTAACAGATGGCGTGCGCGGCGACGTCGTCGCCGGCGTACTGGGCAGTCCGGACGGTGTCGTAGACCCGCAGCCGCGGGGCGATCTGGCTCAGCAGCCCCGAGACGGCCTGCCGGGTTCGCGGGGAATAGAGGAACGCCTCCTGCAGGCTCGCCCGGCCGGTCCCCACCCGGGTCGCGAGCGCGCGGAGCAGGTCTGTGCGGCTGGGGCCGGGCACCGTGTGCAGCACGACCGGGAAATCGGTCGGCGGTCCACCGCCGACCCGGATGTAGTGGACGTTCTGCGGGCCGTACCGGTCGGCGAAATACTCCAGGAATCCGGCCAGCACGACTTTCTTCCCGGCGTCCGTCGGATAGGGATCAACGGCACTGATCAGCGCGACCGACACCGCGCGAATGGTAGCGATCCGGCGGTACTCTGTCGCCCGGAACACCCGGGTTGCGGGTCCGTCGTTATCCGGGGAGTGCCGTGTCTGCCACCGAACGCCCCGCCACCGGGCGCCAGGCGGCGTGGAACTACCTCGTGTTCGCGCTGAGCAAGAGTTCGACGCTGATCATGACGGTGGTGGTCGCCCGGATCCTGGACCCGACCGAGTTCGGCCTCTTCGCGCTCGCGCTCCTCGTGGTCAACCTGTTCGACTACGTCAAGGACCTCGGTGTCGGGTCGGCCCTGGTGCAGAGTCGGCGGGACTGGTCGGTGCTGGCGCCCACCGGGCTGACACTGTCGGTGCTGTTCGGACTGTTTGCGAGTGCCCTGATGGCTGCGACCGCCGGGTTGACCGCCGCCGCACTCAAGCAGCCGGACCTGGCCGGCATGATCCGGTTTCTGGCCGTGGGACTGGCGTTGAGCGCGCTGAGCACGGTGCCCGCGGCGTGGCTGCGCCGGTCGATGGACTTCCGGGCGCGGCTGCTGCCCGAGTTCGCCGGCGCGCTCACCAAGACCGTCGTGACGATCGGCCTGGCGGCCGGTGGTTACGGGGTGTGGAGCCTGGCCTACGGCCAGTTGGCCGCCGTCGCGGTGATGACCCCGCTGTACTGGGCGGTGTCCCGGCAGCGGCCCGTCCTCGCGCTGAACCGGGAAACCGGCGGGGAGTTGCTGCGGTTCGGTATCCCGGTCACCGCGGTGACGCTGTTGGCCTACGCCATCTACAACGTCGATTACCTGGCCATCGGCTCCCGATTGGGCACCGACGAACTGGGCCTCTACACCCTGGCCTACCGCATCCCCGAACTGCTGGTGCTGAATTTGTGCATCGTGGTCAGCGACGTGTTGTTCAGCGCGCTCTCGGGCATGCAGCATGATTCCGGCGGCCTCGGACGTCACTATCTGGAGGCACTGTCGGTGGTGATGGCGCTGACCGCGCCGATCGGCGTCGGAATGGCGGTCACCGCGGTGCCACTGGTGGCGACCCTCTACGGCGATCAGTACGCGGGCTCCGCGCCCATCCTGGCGGTGCTGGCGCTCTACACGGTGATCTACTCCGCGTCCTTCCATGCCGGTGACGTGTTCAAGGCGGTCGGCCGGCCCGGCGTGCTGACCGCGGTCAGCGCGGCCAAACTCGTGCTGCTGGTCGGGCCGATCTGGTGGGCGGCCGGGTACAGCTCGACCATGGTGGCCTGGGCGCTGCTGGCGACCGAGGTGGTCCACTTCGCCCTGCGGATGGCGGTCCTGCACCGGGTGGTGGCTTTCGGGTGGGCCGATCTCGCGCGGGCTCTCATCGGTCCGCTGCTGGCGGCGGCCGGGATGGGATTGGGCGTCTGGGCGCTCTCCCGGGCGACCGCAGGACTGGTTGCCCCCGCGGAGTTAGCCTTGTTAGCTGTAGCCGGAGCTGTGCTGTACGTCGCGCTGCTGCGCCTGACCGCACCACACCTGTTCGCCGCCGGGGTCCGCCTGGTGCGCAGCCGGTTGGAGGCATCGGGGGCAGCCGAGCCGAAAGAGGGGCCATGAGGTTTTACCGCTTCGCCATCCCGGCGCTCGCGCTGATCGGTGCGGTGTTCGGAGCGCTGCTCGGGATCGTGCTGACCCCCGACGCCGGCCGTTACAAGGCGACCGGGGACGTCGCCTTCCTCCCGGCGGCCAATCTGACCATCGTCGAGGCCTCGAACTTCTGGGAGGTCCTCACCCGGGGCCAGGTCAGCCGGACCGCCGCAGTGGTCTACGACGACCCGCGCTGGCTGCCGTCGGCCGCGAACGCCGCCAAGGTCGACGAGTCGGAGCTGACGCTGAGCGCGGCCGCCGTGCCGGAGACCACGATCGTCGCGGTCACCGTGCAGGCACCGTCCCCGGAGGCGGCCGAGGCCGCCCTCAACGACGTGCTGACCACCGCGACCGCGGAGGTGGCGTCGCTGGCCTCGCCGTATTCGGTGCGGGTGTTGTGGCCGGCGAAAGGCAGTGCGGTGCCCCTGGCGCTCCCCGGCCGGGCCCAGATCATGGCCGCCGGAGCACTGGCCGGCATCCTGATCGGCGGCGGGGCCGGTTGGTATCTGACCCGCCGGGTACGCATCGGGCAGCAGCCCAAGGGCCCGGTGCCCGATCCGCTCGAAGACGGGGCGCTGCGAGCGCCATGACGGTCGCGCCCCGGGTGACCCGGACCCCGGACCGGGTCGCCGCACTGGCGGTTTCGGCCGGACTCGGCCTGCTCGGCGCACTGCTCATCCTGGGCTCCCGCACCCAGTGGCTGCTGGTCCTGGCCCCGATCGGCGCGGTGGTGATCGTGATCGCCGCGCGCAGCCCCGTGCTGGCCCTCAACGTCATGGTGGTCACCGAGATCACCAACCTCTCCGGGGTGCTGGCGCCGGTCACCGGCCTGCCGCTGTTCCAGGCCTCGATGCTGCTCGGGCTGGTCTCGATCGGTCTTGCCCTGCGGGATCCCCGGGCCCGGGCCCGGCTCAACACCTGGACCGTGATCTGTGTGGGGGTGCTGGGCGCCTATCTCGTCATCGAGAGCATCAGCGTGCTGGGCAGCGTCGACCTCACCGCGTCGCTGGGGTCGATCCGCCGGACAGGGGTGGACTGCCTGTTCGCCATCATCGTGTTCGTCCTGATCCAGATCACCGGACGCCCCTGGATGGCGGCCGCCGCCATCGTCGCCCCGCTGGCGGTGTTGTCGGCGCTGACCCTGATCAATCAGGTGGTGTTCGGCGGCGCCGCCACCTTCGGCGGATTCGCCACGGTCACCAAGGCTTCCGGTGAGATGGTCACCACGTTGCGTTACGGCGGTCCGCTGCCGGACTCGAACTTCTGGGGCCGTCATCTGGTGTTGGGTGTGCCACTGGGAGCCGCGCTGCTCACCCGGGCGATCCGGGGCCACCGCTACCTCGTCGAGGTCGGTTGGGCGGCCGCCCTGCTGGCGATCTTCGCGGGGATCTACCTGACCCAGTCGCGCGGCACCTTCGTCTCGGCCGGGGTGGCCGTCCTGGTCTGGTTCGTGCTGTCGGGGCGTCCGGTCTGGAAGTCCGCACCGATCATGGTGCCGCTCGCGATCGGTGTCGCCTTGATACCCGGGGTGGGCAATCGACTCGTCCGTGCCGTCGTCGAACTGAGTCAGGGCCAGGGCGGCGGGTTCGTCGACCCGTCGCTGCTGGGCCGTCTCGCCGCCCAGCAGCAGGCCGCGATGATGTGGCAAGAGCGGCCGGTGTTCGGCTTCGGCCCCGGCACCTTCCCCGATCAGGTGCCCGAGTTCGCCGGCCGGGTGCCCACCGCCGTCCGCCAGCCGGCCGAGGCCCCGCACAACATCTACTTCGAACTCGCCGCCGAGTCCGGCACGCTCGGCGTCATCAGTTGGCTGCTCCTGATCGTGGCCGCCCTGACCATCCTCGGACTGCGAATCTGCTCGACTCCCCGCGCGCCGGAGCGGATTCTGGCCGCAGCGGTGTTCGCCGCCATCGTCGGCTGGTCGGTGTCCAGCCTCGCGCTGCATCTTGCCTACTTCCGCACCTTCGCCCTGATCCTGGCGTTGGCCGGCGGTCTGGCGCCGGCGTGGCCCGTCGCTGCCGGCGCGGTGCGCCGCTACCTCGACGCGGTGGCCGCCTGCGTGCTGGCCGCCGTCATCGGCGGGGCGATGTTCGCGGGCGCCTGGGTACTCGGCGCCTCGCGGGTGGTGGCCGCCACCCAGCACACCACGGTGACCCCGGTCGGACCGATCGACGGGTGGTACGCCTATGCCCTCGACATCCGCTCCCGGGTCGAACTGCTGCCCACCATGGCCCGCCTGGTGCACGAGCGGGGCTCCGCGGTCGAGGTGCAGCCCGACCCGGTGCGCGGACTGCTGGACTTCACCGCGACCGGCGCGACCGAGACCGAGGCCAAGAACCGGCTGCGCGCCGGGGTCGAGCGCGCCGGGATCGTGCTCGGGGCGTCCATCGGTTACAACGACTACATCCTGGAACCCGTCGGCACCACCCAGATCAGCGCCAAGGTGGAGACCACCGGTCTCAAGGTGGCGCTCGCCACCGCCGTCGGCGGCGCGGCCGCCCTGATCAGCGGTGTGGTCCTGGTCCGTCAGCTGCTGCCTCGGCCCGAGGATGACATGGTGGTCGAACCGGTTGCGGCACAGGTGGTTTCCGGATGACGGCGAGGCGGCGGATGATCGCCATGCTGGTGGCCGCCGTCATCGCGGTGGCGGCAGCGGTCGCAGTCCGGGGCGCCTTGGACGACTCCGTTGCCGCTCCGTCGCTGTTCGCGGCGAACAGCCCGTGGCGGGTCCCGATCGCGGCCGACCCGGAGATCGACCCCGGCAGCACCGCGATGATCGCGGCGATCTCCGCGCAGCCCGCGTTACATGCCAATCTCGTCGAGTTCGCCATCCCGATCTACCCGGTGAACGCCGAGACCCCGACTCATCGGGTGTCCTGCACCGCCGAGTGGGGGATCTGCCCGTTCGCCGGGTGGCCGGTGCCGATCCCCGAAGGCGCGTCCCCGCACCCCGGATCCGACGGCGCGATGGTGACCCTGGATGAATCCTCGGGGACGTCCTTCGAGTTCTGGCGGGCAGAATTGCGGGACGGACGCTGGTCGGCGAGTTGGGGCGCGGTCAACAGTGCGCGCGGATCCGGCTGGGGTGGCGAGGCGACCGGATCGGGCGCCTCCCGCCTCGCCGGCGTGATCAGGCTCAGCGAGATCCAGGCGGGCGTCATCCCGCATGCCCTGGCACTGCAGTCCAGCAGCGCGTGCGAGGCGTTCCGGGCGCCGGCGCTCAAGAGCGACGGCAGAAACCCCGGCCCGGACTGCATCCCGCAGGGTGCCCGACTGCAACTGGACCCCGACATCGACCTGGCGGCGCTGGATCTGAGCCCGGGGGAGCGGGCGGTCGCCACGGCGATGCAGCAGTACGGCGGCTATCTGATGGACGTCGCCGACACCCCGTTGAGCGTCAGTTTCGAACTGGACCGC
>SYAB01000387.1 GCA_005787665.1 Actinomycetota bacterium | reverse complement strand
CAGAGGACCCATCGGCGGCCGCGCCGATGGGAGCGCCGATGGGCGCGGGCGCTGCCGGCGGGGCCGCGGCGGGTTCACGTAAGGGATCGGCGGCGCCGGCGGGAACTAGCCCAGCCTCGTCGCCACCGGGGCAGAAAGCGCCCGCCGGAGCAGGGAAGCAAAAGGGCCGTCAGCAGGAACCGGATATGCCTGATCGGCCCGCGGCCGCGGCCGCCGCGGCACCACCGATACCGGTCTCGGCGGCGCGGGCCGAACGCGACGCGATCGCGGCGGCCACCGCACCAGAGGCGGCCAAACGCGGCGGTGCCGATCCACTGGCGCTGGCGCGCCGGGTCTCAGCGGCCTTGAACGCCACGGACAGCGACGGCGCAGATGAATTCGGGTTCTTCTGGATGACCGCGGTGAGCACGGACGGCGCGATCGTGGTGGCCAATAGTTACGGACTGGCCTTTATCCCCGCCGGGGTCCAACTACCTGAGCCCGTGCAGTTGGTGACCGCGGATGCGCAGATCCCGGCGGTCGAACGGGCGCGCTGGGTTACCTATCCGGCGATGGCAGTGCAGGGCTGGGCTGCCCATCACAACAAGAAGTTGCGGGCGGTCATCGCCACCGCCGAACAGTTCGGCAGATCCGACCCCGGTGCGGCCAAGGTGGTGCTTGAACCCGAAGACATCCCGGCGACGGGTGTCATGACAGGCCGGTCGCGGCTGGAGGTGGTGGACCCTGACTCGGCGGCGGTCCTGGCTGAGACAGCCGATGACGGGTTACTCGGCTTGTTGCCGCCCGCCCCGGCCGAATCCGGTGCGCTGTCCGATCAACTCCAGCCGCTGTGGTGGGAGGTGTTGCGGCCATTGACCGGCTCTGCCGAGGGCCGAGAAACCCTTCACCTCAGGGCATTTGGCCCATATGCGGCGCTGGAACGCGATATCGCCCTGGCCGCGGCGCACACCGCCGCCGAGTCGGATGCGCGCCGCGCCGCCGTCGCCGATTGGCTGTACTGGCGGCACGTCGGTGGGTTACTCGACAGCGCTTTGGGCGCTGCCCGGTAAAAGTGTTTCCGCCGATGGGGCGGTATCGGCGATCGGGACGCGCAGCCCATCGGTGCTGCCCGCCGCGGCGCCATCGGCCTGCGGTGCAGCCTCCTGCGCAGCACCTGCCGCCGCTGCGTCAGCCGCCTTCTTTTCCTCTTCGGCCTTCTTTTCTTCTTCGGTCTTGGCATCTTGGACGGTGGTGTCCGCCGCAGGCGGCACGGTTGGCGCGGCCGGATTCTGGCCGCCGGCTTGTGCTTTCGACATCAGCCCCTGCACCTGCCCGGAAAGGCTCTGGGTCGCCGATCCCATCATCGGCGCCGCCTGGCCGAGTAGCTGTGCGGCCTCTTCGGCCGACGGAAGTTTTTCGGCGAGCGAATCCAGTTGCTCGGACAACTGCCCGGACAACTGCTCGAAGGCACTGCCGACTGACGTCTCGGTGTCGGCATCCGCATCGGTGTCGGCACTCGTGTCAGTCGCCGCGGACTCTGCGGCGGCAGAACTTGTCTGCGCCGTGGTGTCGTCGCTGTTGGACAGCGTCCCCGCTATGTCACCGGCGGATGCGCTGTCGGTCTCGTCGTACATATCGGCGGCAGTTGCCATATCCGAAGCAGTTTTCTTCAATGCAGCCTCGGCGACCGGCAATCCGTCGATCACCGGTGTCTCAATGGTTGGCAGCAGCTCGTTGATCGCCGTGGACATCGCATCCGTTCCGGTTACCGCAAGCGGGTCCGGAGGTTGCGGCACCTCGAGGTCGCGTAGTACACCCGCTGCGGAGTGGAGTCCGGAAACATCAACGGACAGTTGTTCAGTCACGACAAAACCCTTTCGATGAGGTCACTGGCCCCCCGCAGTAGCGGGGTCGGGAGTCGGATCCCAATAAAGGACCGCGCCGTCGGGCAACCGGCCGATCTCCTGATCACCCTCGGGCGGAGCCACGGTCGAATCGGGCAGCAGCACGAACAGTCGGCCGGTGATCTGGTCTTCTGGAATCCATACGTTCGACCCCGGGTAGGCCGCCTCCCAGTCGGTGCCGCCGCCCGGGCCGCCCGCATTGGCCGGACCCAGTGCCCCCGGCGCGGTAACGACGGGCAGTTTCGCGCAATCGGTGCCGTGGAGTTCATAGAGCGTCGCGCAAAACTCGGGCACTGCCTCCGCCGGTACGGCCAGCGGCATCGCGGGTTGATTGGGCGGAGGTTGGGGGTCGATGCTCGACGCGTTGCGGACCAAAACCACAGCGGCGGCCATGACCGCCGCAACGATCCCCGCGCCGATCAGTGGACGGCGCGCACCGGATGGCCACCATCTCTGAATTTCCCCCGGCAGCCGGTGTCGCGCAGGTGTTCCGCTCACCGTGTCCGCCCTATGACCCGGTGGCTCAGAACCGTATATTACGGAGCGTGTCGTAGATGCCGGCGATCCACAGCAGCATCGGGATGATGGACGCAATCACGAGGCCGTCGATGATCTCCAGAATCCGTTTGGAGACCGGCGAGATGCGGCCCATCCCGGCGGTGGCGGCGATGACGGCCAGCACTACGGCGGCCGCGCCGAGGTAGGCGGCCAGCATCCACCACGCGCTGTACGGGTACCACTGGCTGAGTCGTGCCACCACACCCAGGGGGATGATGGCGGCGGCCGCAAGCAGTGCCCAGGCGCACCACCGCTCGACGTATAGCCGCGACCGGAACGCGCACGTCACCGCGACCAGGCCCGCCACCACGACGCTGTGAACGAAGAAGTGCCCGCGCACCACCATCGTGACGGCACCGACGGCCATCACCAGGGTGCCGGCCACCACGAACCCGATCAGCAATTGCTTGGCAAGTTCGCTGCGCTCGGTGAGCCGCACCGCGGACTGCGGCACCGAAGCGATGATGGCCTTCCAGGTCTGTGTCTGGTTACCGGTATCGCTGTCTCCAGCAACGGGATCCAGCAATTCGTCGATCTCGATGGTCTCACCCGGTGCCGGAATCGGTGGTAGCGCGATCCGGGCGATCAGGACGGTCAGTTTGGCGGCGGTGGTCACGATGAACAAGCCGAGCAGGATCGCCCCTGACGGTACCGACTGCTCCCACCCGTAGCCGAACGCGATGGCGGCCGCGGTGATGGCCAACCCGGTGACGACGACGAAGGTGGCTACCTGTGCCCGCCGGCGGGGACCCCCACGGGTCACCAACGCCAGAAACATCACGGCCGCGGCGCCGCCGGCCAGTTGCGGCGCGCCCAGGCCTTCGCTTCCGGCGGGCAAGGGCACCGCCAGTGCGGCAGCGACTGCAGTCACCGGGAACGCCGCCACCAGAAGGCTCTCCGACAGGCCGGCGTTCTTGTAGATTCTCGTCGCGGCCATGCTGCCCGCGAGCAGCACCACACCCAGGACGCCCAATGCCCCCGGCCACAGCGGGTTGCGCCCGGTGTTCCACCACGCCTGCAGCGCCACCGCACTCAGTGCCAGCAGGATCACCGGGATACCCAGCGCCACAGCACGATTGAGTGCGCTGCGGTCGAACTGCGGCGACTCGTCGAGGACCGCGATCGCGTCGATGACGTCCTCGACGAGTGGCCGGTACCGTTCGGTGTGGCTCACCGTCACCAGGGTGAGTAGTGATCCGTCGACCACCCCGGCGTCATCGAGTGACTGGTCGGCCTTCAGTGGCGGGCCACCGGGCCGGGCGAAGGCCCACACACCCTGTTCGGCGAAATCGAATCCAGCCAGCACATCGGCGGGGGCGTCATCAGATAACTCGGCGAGGGCGGCGACGGTGTCGTCGAGGTAGGAGTCCATGGTCGCCGTCGCCGGCAGCACCAGATCAGTCAGCCGCCGGCCGGTGAGGATCGTCACCCGGGTGGTCGCGGGTTGACCCGAAGCCGCCGCCGGGTTTCTTCGCGCTGCGGCGGCCCCGGCAACAGGCGCGATCAGCGATGTCATCGGTGCTGCGCCGCCACTAGGCCCGTCGGCCGCAGAGGCGGTTCATCGTCGAGCAACGTTACCAACTTCCGTTGAATTTGTACCGAGCGTACGTATAAAGCGCAAGGCGAGAACCCGCGATGCGGATCTCGCCCTGCGCCAAATGCATATGTGCGGCGGCTATCCGCCGAACATCCCCGAGACGCCCTGTTCCGTGCTCTGCATGTTGGCACCGGCTTCACTGATGCGGTTCGCCAGTTCCCGCAGACTCGTGTTGAGTTCGGCACTGGTGGCGTCCCAGCGCGCCTGAACGGCCTGATAGGCCTCCGCGCCACTGCCGCCCCATGCGGCGGCCAGATTTTTCAGTGATGTGTTGCCCTCGTCGAGAAGGCGCTGGGTCGTACCGACGGCTCCCTGAATCGCGCTTGATCCGGCCTCGATTGCGGCGAAATTCCATGTCTGCTCTGACATTGCGATGCTCCTTCTTTATAGTTTTAGGGTTGAATCAGAGGTTCATCTGGCTGGACAGCGACCCGGCTTGTTCATCGTCGGCGCTGGTGTACTGAATTCCGGCCTGCGAGATATTGCTGGAGATATCCATGAGCTGGCTTTCCTGAGCGCGCGCCGCCGCCTGAAAGCGCACCAACGCCTGCTGGGCCGCTGTTCCTGCTTGGCCCTGCCATACCACGGCCAATTCGGCTCCGGTGGACTCCACCCCTTGGATCACTGCCTTGAGTTCGCCGGCAATCCCGTCGAAATTTTGGGCCTCCGCACTGAGTGTGGCGGCATCGGTCTGCATGGGTCCTGTCATGCTTCACTTCCTTCGCTATCATGGCTTGTTTCGTTGCGAGTTTAAGCTCCGGAGCACCCCGCAGGGATGGGTGAAATTACTCGAATTCGGCCACTTGCCTCGATAATCAAGGCATGCCCCGGGGAAGCGAGCTGATCGGCCGACAGGCCGAGCTTGCGCAGCTGAGCCGGGTGCTGACCGGGGACGGCAATCGGGCAATGGTGGTGTCCGGGGAACCCGGCGTCGGCAAGACGGCGTTGATCGATCAGGTGTGCGCGCTCGCGACGGCCGATGGCTGGCAGGTGGTGCGGGTTCTGGGTGTGGAGGCCGAGCAACCCTTCGCCTTGGGCGGGCTGAATCAGGTGGTGTACGGGCTGAAGCCGTTTCAAGCCGGCCTGGACGAGCAGGACCGTGGGGTGCTGGCCCCGGTCCTCGGCGGCGATCCGAATTCCGTGGTGGCGGTGTTACCGGTGGTGGCAGCGTTGCTGAACCTGTTGGAGGCGGCGACCCGCAACCAGCCGGTGCTGCTGGTCATCGACGACAGCCACTGGTTGGACAGCGTCAGCGCGGAGGTCCTCGGTGCCGTGGGCCGTCGACTGACCCATCCTCACGTCCGCATCGTGGCCGGGCGCCGGATACCGCACCAATCGGCGTTCACCAGTGCGGGCTGGAGTGACGTGCCGGTCGCTCCGCTGGATTACGAGGACTCGGCACGGCTACTGGATAGCGCGGGGGT
>SYAB01000386.1 GCA_005787665.1 Actinomycetota bacterium | reverse complement strand
CGCCACCGCCGGTCCCGCCGCGTGTGCCGTCCCCGCCGGGACCGCCGGTCCCTCCGGTGCCCCATACCGACAGCAGGCCGACATCGCCTCCGTCCCCGCCGTCACCGCCGGTTCCGCCGCCGGCACCCCCGCGGCCGCCGTTACCGGGCTGAAAGAAGATGTGCCACAACCCGAACAGCCCGGTGTCGCCACCCGTACCCCCGCCGCCGCCGATGGCCGGACCCGACCCGCCGTCACCACCGTCCCCGCCGCTGCCGAACACTGCGCCGCCATCGCCGCCGTCACCCCCGCGACCTCCCGACATGCCCGGCTGCCCGTTGGGGCCGGCAGCCCCATCACCGCCTCGACCCCCGCTGCCGACGAACAGTCCGCCGTTGCCGCCGTTTCCGCCCGCCCCGCCGGGGCCGGCTGCGTCGCCTCCGCGGCCGCCGCTGCCGAACCATCCGGCGCTGCCACCGTTACCGCCGTGGAATCCGTTGCCGCCGTTGCCGATCAGTCCGCCGTTACCGCCGTTGCATGAGCCGGCGGTGCACACGCCGCCGTGATCGGTCCAGCTGTAGCCGTTGCCCGCCAGGATTCCCGCATCGGGGTGCTGGGCGGTGCCGTCGCCGATGAAGACCCGGACGAACCCGGTGATCGGATTGCCCGCCGGCGCGGTATCTGCGAACGCGTTACCCGACGGGATGACCGACCGCCCCTCGCCGCCGGCGGTCACGACCCGAGCGGATGGCACCCGTGGCGGGAGCGTGGCGACCCGGGGCGCGCGGATGGACCGCGGGAGAGGCACCCGCGGCGGTTCGGGGTTCGAGCGGTCGGAGGTCGCCGTCGCCGTCGCGGTGGACTTCGCTGGTCTCACCCGTGGCGCGGCCGCTCCGGTCCCTGTGGTCCGGGGTGTCCTCGGTCCCTCTGCCGTCGGTCGGCGGTCGTTGTCGCGCGCGGCGTCGGAGTCGGCATGGGCCAGCGCAGCACCACTCAACGCCGCGGCGCCCATCCCCACACTCAGGGCAGCGGCTGCCCACCAGATCGAGGCGCCCCTGTCCCATGGCCGCGCACACCGCGACTCCGGCATGTCGCCCTCACCGCCCATCGGCGTCGCCCGGCGGTGAGACGGTGACATTGTGATAAGCCTCGATCCACCAGGTTCCATCGCGATGGGCGAATACCTGCTGCAGCCGCGTCCGCAGCGCTCCGTCCGGCCAGACGGCCATCGTCGGCGGCAACTCGGCGAACCCGGTCACCTCGGTGTCACACTCCACGACCACGACGTCCGAGGCGATGCAACGCAACTGGCGGACCGTCTGGGTCAGACGACTGCCGTGGAAAATGGACCCGAAGATCTCGGCGTGCCGGTCCTCGAACTCCTGCCGGCCGTCGAAGGCCATGCCCAGAATGTTGGTGAACGTGCCCTCCGCGGCGAACTCCGCGGCGTAGGCCGTCGCGTCCCCGGCGTTCCAGGCGTCCGACTCCCGGGCGATTGCCGCACGGATCGCAGCCTCTGACTCCACCGGCACCGGGAGACTCATCCCGGGCACCGCGCGGCGAGGTCCCGATGGTAGGTGCCCACCGACCGACCGTAGCGCAGGAGAGGGCCCCGCCGTTGCGCTAACCGTGCTGGTGGCGGTGTGGTGATTCCGTCGGTACCGGGGAGATGGGTTTCGACGGCGTCGCGATGGCGGGCCGCCCGTCCTGGAGCGTCTCGGCAGGGACATGGTGGTCGCCGTGGTTGTGGACGGTGGAGGCGACCGCCACCATCACTGCGGCCGCCACCACCGTGTTGGCCCCGAGAAGTACCGTCGCACTGGAGAAGCCGGACACCGGATCGGGCCAGTAGCTACGGTGCCACGCCCAAGTCGCTCCCATCACGATGTAGAACTCGAGCAACAGCGCGCAGATGTCAGCGCCCCGGATCATCTCGGGCTGCCCGGCGTGCGGCCCGAAGGGCGCACCGGCGGTCCGAGACATGACCCACAGAGCGACCAGTCCCACGTTGGCGGCGATCCCGGTGGCAAGCAGCGCCGCCGGCGGCCTCGCCCAGGCGAGGATCGCCCAGATCAGTTGGAACACAGCGATTGTGGCGAAGAACAACCCTGCCGGCAGCCACTCACGCCAGTGCGAGGGAATGACGACTGTGTGGATCATCGCCGCGCCGATGGACGCGGCGGCCGCGGCGCGGGCCGCCACCGCGCTGCCCGTCATCGTTCCTGCGGTGCCGCTCATCGCCCCGATCGTGCCCACTGCCGCCGGGCGGCTCAAGCACCATCGCGTAACGGTCGGGCGGCGGATCCGTCGCGTCGACTCCCCGTCGTTGAACAGGCGATACTGACGGGGTGGCAGATCTCAACGTCCTGGGCGGACCACTGCAGCCGTGCGGCACCGATCCGTTGACCGGCTTCTATCGCGACGGCTGTTGCTCGAGCGGACCGGAGGACCGCGGTGTGCACACGATCTGCGCGGTGGTGTCCGCGGAGTTCCTTGAGCATCAGCGCTCCATCGGTAACGACCTGGGCACACCCATGCCGCAGTTCCGCTTTCCCGGACTGCAACCCGGGGACCGGTGGTGTGTGACGGCGCCGAACTGGTTGCGGGCCTACCAGGACGGTGCCGCCGCCCCGGTGGTACTGGCGGCCACCCACGAGCGCACCCTCGACGTCGTTCCACTGGCCATGTTGCGCGAGCACGCCGTCGACGTACCGGACGATCTGACCGGTCTGTAGCGGTGCAGGCGGCTTTCCCAGTCTGTCAAAATGAGGCGCTCTGACTCCCGAGGGAAGAGGTGTGTCGTTGGCCGGGACAGCTGAGGTGATTCCCGCCGGCGGGGCGGCCAGGACGATCAAGCGGGCGCTGAACATGGGCGACTTGGCGACCGCCGATGCCGAGGTCAAGAGACTGACTCCCGCCCAGACGGTGGATGTACTCGAACGGCTGCCGGGCAAACAGCGGGCGGTGCTCTACCGGCTGTTGCCCAAGGAACAGGCTGCTGAGGTCTTCGAGGAGCTCGCCCCCGCGCTGCAGAAGAACCTCATCAGCGGACTCAAGGACGAGGAGGTCGCCTCCGTCTTCGCCGACCTCGAACCCGACGATCGGGTGGCGTTGCTCGACGAACTGCCGGCTTCGGTCGCGAACCGTCTTCTACAGGGCCTCTCCGGCAGCCAGCGTGATCTCACAGCCGACGTGCTGGGCTACCCGAAGAAGTCGATCGGCCGCCGGATGAGCCCTGAGGTGGTGGGCATCGCCCCTGACGTGACAGCGGCGTCGGCGCTCCACGACGTGGCGCGGATTCTCGACTTCGCCGAGACGGTCTACACCCTGCCGGTGACTGACGACAATCGGGTCCTGCTCGGGGTCGTGAGTCTGCGGGACCTGATGGCGGCGTCGCCGCAGACGCCGGTGTCCACGCTCATGCGTGCGGCGGACTTCGTGCGGGCCACCGACTCCGCAGAGGACGCCGCCCGGCTCTGCGCGGACAGCAAACACCTGGCACTTCCCGTGGTGGACAACGAGATCCGTCTGGTGGGCATCCTTACCGTCGACGACGCCCTGGAGATTCTCGAAGAGGCCGACAGCGAGGACCAGGCCCGGATCGGCGGCTCGGAGACGCTGCGCCAACCGTATCTGACCACCAGCGTGGGCAGTCTGGTGAAATCCCGGGTGATCTGGCTGCTGGTGCTCGCGATCGGGGCCGCGCTCACCGTCCAGGTGCTCGACACCTTCGAGGCCACCCTGGCAGAGGTGGTGACGCTGGCCCTCTTCGTCCCGTTGCTGATCGGTACCGGCGGCAACACCGGCAATCAGGCCGCGACGACGGTGACCCGCGCTCTGGCCCTACACGACGTCGCCCCGCGCGACATCGCCCGCGTGCTGGCGCGGGAGTTTCAGGTCGGACTCTGTCTGGGCCTGATCCTCGGCGGTGTCGGATTCGCGTTGACCAGTGTCATCTTCGACCGGTCCATCGGGGTGGTGATCGGCCTCACGCTGGTGAGTGTCTGCACCATGGCCGCCACGGTCGGCGGCGCGATGCCGTTGCTGGCCAAAGCCGTTCGCGCCGACCCGGCCGTCTTCTCCAATCCGTTCATCACGACGTTCGTCGACGCGACGGGTCTGGTGATCTATTTCCTGATCGCCCGGGCGGTCCTGCACATCTGAGG
>SYAB01000385.1 GCA_005787665.1 Actinomycetota bacterium | reverse complement strand
GCTGGATCGTCATCGTGCGCCCACCGCCGTCCACCAGACTCATCTGATTGTCCAGCCCCGCCGAGGCCACCGGCGCCCCGACGAACAACCCCGCCACCACGGCGACCAGAGCCACCAGAACACGACCGACTGCCTTCATGGCGGCTCCTTCGGAGTAAACGCGACGTGACAACTTTCCCATCGGCAACACCGTCGAGAGCGTTACCGGATCGGGCGAAATCGTATCCGAGCCGCGATCCGGACCATAATCAGGCCGGGAAAGCCGCCACCGGCATGACCACACTGCCGCGGCAGGCGCCCTCGCCGATATCGGTGTGCCAGGTCCCTTTCAGGGATCCGTCCGGTTGTGGTTGGTAGTAGGCCCACGAGGTGGCCCGGGCCCACTGCTTCTGGTTGCCGTCGCCGAGGAAGCAATCCCACAGCCAGTCGTAGCTGATGGTCCATTCCGAACCGTTCCAGGCGTAGCGCGCCGGCCAGGGCACCGTGGAGTTCCCGGGGCGCGGTCCGTCCACCACTGTCGCCACGCAGCGTGTCACCGAGCATTCGGTGGCCAGTGTGAACACCGCCCCGAAGTCGCTCTCGCGCTGGCGGGCGGCCGGGCTGGTCCCCGCCTTCTGCGAGGCGTAGGTGGTCATCTGGAAGCGGCCGTTCCACGGCGTGGGGGCGGCCTGGGCCGGCGGCGGGGGCAGGAGGGCGATCAGGAACAGCGCCGCGGCGAGCAATGTCAACGGGCGGTGGCCGTGGCGTTCGGGCCTCATGGCGGAGACCTTTCAGCGCCGGCGTGCGGCGACGGACGACAGCGATCCGCCGACGCGCCGATCTGACCACATGCCACCGAGGGTAACCGTCCTCAAACCACACCTGTCGCATCTGCACCACGACGCGCCGGGGCTGGCGGTAACCTCGCGAGGTGCTGCTGGCCTCGTTGAATCCCGCCGTCGTCGCCGCCGGCGCCGACCTCGCCGATGCGGTCCGTATCGACGGGGTCGGGCTCTCCCGCAGTGACCTGGTCGGCGCGGCGACCTCGGTGGCGGAACGGGTCGGTGGTGCCCGGCGCGTCGCAGTGCTCGCGACCCCCAGTCCCGCCACGGTTCTCGCGGTCACCGGCTGCCTGATCGCCGGCGTGCCGTTCGTGCCGGTCCCGGCCGACGTCGGCGCCGCCGAACAGGCTCATATCCTCAAGGACTCCGGTGCCCAGGCCTGGCTGGGCGAGGCGCCACCGGAGCCGGCCGGATTGACCCACGTGCCTGTGCGGCAGCACGCTCGGTCGTGGCACCGATACCCCGAGCCGAGTCCCCGGGACACCGCGATGGTCATCTACACCTCCGGGACCACCGGACCGCCGAAGGGGGCGGTGATCAGCCGGGCGGCCGTCGCCGCCGATATCGACGCGCTCGCCCAGGCCTGGCAGTGGACCGCCGAGGACACTCTGGTCCACGGCCTGCCGCTGTTCCATGTGCATGGACTCGTCCTGGGCCTCTTGGGATCGCTGCGGATCGGGAACCGTTTCGTGCACACCGGGAGACCCACCCCGCAGGCCTACGCGGAGGCCGATGGAACGCTGTATTTCGGAGTGCCGACGGTGTGGTCGCGCATCGTCGCTGACCCGGTGTCGGCGAGGGCGCTGTCGTCCGCGCGACTGTTGGTGTCCGGCAGTGCCGCGCTGCCGGTTCCGGTGTTTCGCCGGCTCACCGAGATCACCGGACATGCACCGGTGGAGCGCTACGGGTGCACCGAGACGCTGATCACCCTGAGCACCCGCGCTGACGGGGAACGCCGTCCCGGCTGGGTCGGAACACCGTTGCCGGACATGCAGACCCGCATCGTCGATGAGGACGGTTCGCCGGCACCACAGGACGGCCAGACCATCGGCAGCCTGCAGGTACGCACGCCGACCCTCTTCGACGGGTATCTCAACCGCCCGGACGCCACCGCCGCGGCGTTCGATTCGCAGGGCTGGTACCGCACCGGGGATGCCGCGGTGATCGACGCCGGTGGTATGCACCGCATTGTCGGCCGGGAGTCGGTGGATCTGATCAAGTCCGGCGGATACCGGGTCGGCGCCGGGGAGATCGAGACGGTGCTGCTGGGTCATCCCGGTGTGGCCGAGGTCGCCGTCGTCGGCCTGCCCGATGACGATCTCGGCCAGCGGATCGTCGCGTTCGTCGTCGGCCAGGCTCAGCCCGCCGACCTCATCGCGTATGTGGCGCAGGAACTGTCGGTGCACAAGCGGCCCCGAGACGTGCGAATGGTGGACGCGCTTCCCCGCAACGCCATGGGCAAGGTCATGAAGAAGGAACTGCTGTCGCGGGACTGAGGCTCACTGTCGGGTGCTGCCTGGTCGGGATTCGGCCGGATGTCCTTGACGAAAGCCGTCCACGGCGGTGGCGACGGTGTCGAACCGGTCGATCCCGCCGAGTCGTTCCTCGAGCCCTTCGCTGCGCAGCCGCTCGCGCACGTCCGCGTGTGCCTCCACGGCGTCGACCCTGACGCCCTTCGATTCGAGTTTCCTGGTGAGGTCGGCCAGCATCTCCGCGGCATGCACGTCCATGAAGGACACCTCGGACAGATCCAGGACGAGCAATTCGATCCCCGGCTCCGCCCGCACCCGTTCCATGATCCTGTCGCGGACGTGTTCCATGTTGAAATAGACCACGCTCGTGCCGGGCCGCATGATGAGGATGCCCGGGTATGTCTCATTGCCCCGATGGCGCAGACAGTCCGAGAACCGATCCGTCCCGGGGATGCGCCCGAGTACGTATACGGGCGTCATCGCCGCGCGCCGGATCAACAGGACGAGCGAAATGATCGCGCCGATCATGACGCCACGCAGCAAGCCCTGCGTCAGCACGCCGAGCATGGCCACCATGGCGATGGCGAATTCACGGCGATCACTTCGCCACAGATGCTTGAGGGCAGACACGCTGAAGAGCCCCACCACCGCGACCAGGACGATCGCCGCCAACACGGGTTCGGGCAGCGCGGAAAGCAGGTGCGAGAAGAACAGCACCACGACCAGAATGGCTCCCGAGGCCATGACCCCGGACAGTGGCGTTCGCGCCCCCCCACTCTCGTTGACCAGAGATTGCGACATGCCGCCGCTGACCGGGTAGCCCTGGCCGAGCCCCGCGGCAAGGTTTGACGCGCCGAGAGCCAGAATTTCCTGGTTGGGGTCCAGCCGCCGACCGTATTTCGCCCCGAAGGTGCGGCCGACGGCAGCCGTCTCCACGGCGGCGAGCATGAAACAGGCGACGGCCAGAGGCAACACGGCTTGCAGATCGGACCACTGCAGTGCGGGCAGGCCGAAGGCCGGCAAGCCTGTCGGCACCTTGCCGAGGAGCGCCACCCCGCGTTCGCCGAGATCGAACATTCGCGACGCCGCCACGGCGCCCACGACGACGACGAGTCCCATCGGTACTTTCTTGAGGAAGATCTTGCCGAGGATCAGCACAGCCAGGGCGGTGCCGCCCACCGCCAGCGCGGCGAAGTTGGTGTCGTCCAGATGCCCGACGAAATCCCCCTTGTTCTCCCAGAACGTGCCGTGCGCGCTGTGGAGTCCGAACAATTTCGGCAACTGCGTGCTGATGAGGTAGATCGCCACGCCGCACTTGAACCCGATCATGACGCTCTCGGAGACGAAGTTGATGATCGAGCCCGCCTGAAGCAGCCAGGCGGTGAAAGCGATGAGCGCGACGAGGATGGCCGTGCCCGCGGCCAGGGCGGCGAAGCGGGCCGGGTCTCCGCCCGAGATATTGCCCAGCGTCGAGCTGATGAGCAGAGAGATCGCGGAGGTGACCGTGATGGCGGTGTGCCGCGAACTGCAGAACAGCCAGTAGACCACCCCTCCGCACATGCACGCATAGAGTCCAGCTTCCGCCGGCAGCCTGGCGAGTGAGGCGTCGCCCAGCGAGGCCGGCACCAGGTAGGCCGCCAACGTGACGCCGGCGATGACGTCAGCCCGTAGCCAACTCAGCCGATACGACCCGAGCCACCCGACCGCCGGCATCGAATGCGACAGTCGGGATCTCAGAGCCGAGGTGATGGGACGCATGGCGCTCATGAATGGTCAATGACTGTGAGGTGAACAATGTCCCAACAATAGGTGAAGCGTTGGCCTTCGTGCGTCCGAATCCATGTCCTGCCCTGCTTGGGCGAGCCCGCCACACCACGGCGTTCGGCGCCGCCCGGGGACCTCGTCCCGAGCCGGAGTCGTTTAGTTGGCGTGTAGTGCCGAGTTCAGCGTGATCCCCGAGCCGTCGCGGGCCACCACCTCCACCGACCCCGTCATCGAGTTGCGCCGGAACAGCAGATTGTCGGCCCCCGACAGCGCCCGGGCCTTGACGGCGGTGCCGTCGGGCATCGTCACTTTGGTCCCGGCGGTCACGTACAGCCCCGCCTCCACGACACAGTCGTCGCCCAGCGAGATTCCCAGGCCGGAGTTGGCGCCGAGCAGGCAACGTCGGCCTACTGAGATCACGTCGGTTCCGCCGCCGGAGAGCGTCCCCATGATCGACGCGCCGCCGCCGACATCGGAGCCGTCGCCGACCACCACACCCGCCGAGATCCGGCCCTCCACCATCGAGGCTCCGAGGGTGC
>SYAB01000384.1 GCA_005787665.1 Actinomycetota bacterium | reverse complement strand
GAGCTCGAAGGCCAGCAGCGGCGCGGCCGAGTTGACAGCTCCCGGCGCCGCGAGGATCTCCGTGGGCCCGACCAGCGCCCCGGCGCCGTAGCCGATGACCAGGCTGAACAGGTAGAAGATGCCGATCAGCCAGATGGCCCAGACGACCGACTTCCGCGCGTCCTTCGCCGTGGGCACCGTGTAGAAGCGCATGAGCACGTGCGGCAGACCCGCCGTCCCCAGCACCAGCGCGAGGCCCAGCGAGACGAAGTCCAGCTTCGACGTCTCCGTCAGGCCGTACTGCGCCCCCGGGGCGAGCACGTCGCGGCCCTCGACGGCGACCTCCTGCGCGCCGCCCAGCAGCGCGGACAGGTTGAAGCCGTACTCGGCCAGCACCCACACGGTCATCACGAAGGCGCCGGCGATGAGCAACGTCGCCTTGATCATCTGCACGTACGTGGTGCCGCGCATGCCGCCGACCAGCGTGACGACCAGGGCTTCGGCGGCGTCGCCGCTGACCCCCAGCAGCAGGGCCACCAGGCCGCCCGCGCCGGCCATCTGCGCCAGCAGGTAGAACAGCGACACGGCCAGGGTCGAGATGGCCGCGGCCATGCGCACCGGCCGCTCCTGCATCCGGAAGGCCAGGACGTCGGCCATGGTGAAGCGGGCCGTGTTGCGCATCAGCTCGGCGACCAGCAGCAGCGCGACCAGCCAGGCGACCAGGAAGCCGATCGAGTACAGGAAGCCGTCGTAACCGGAGACCGCGATGGCGCCGGAGATGACCAGGAAGCTCGCCGCCGAGAGATAGTCGCCCGCGATGGCGACCCCGTTCTGCCGGCCGGTGAACGCGTGGCCGCCGGTGAAGTACTCCGTCGCGTTGGTGTTGCGGCGGCCGACCCGGATGACGATGACCAGCGTGATGATGACGAACGCGACGAAGATGCCGATGTTCACCGCTGGATTGCCGAGTTGACCCGTGGCCAGGATGCTGGCGCTCACTGCTCGACCCAGTGCATCTCGGCGCGGATCGCCGCCGCGCGCGGGTCGAGTTCCCGGTTGGCGAACCGGATGTAGAGACCCGTGATCAGGAAGGTGGTGAGGAACTGGCCCAGTCCGAGCAGCAGGCCGACGTTGATGTTGCCCCACACCTTGGTGGCCATGAACTCGTGGGCGAAGGCACCGAGCAGGACGTAGCTGGCGTACCAGACCAGGAAGAAGATCGTGGTGGGGAAGACGAAACGCCGCAGCGTCCGGCGTAGGTCCTGAAATTCAGGACTGGCTTGTACCGCGAGATACTGCGACCCGCTCGGTTGTACCTCGCGGGGCTCGACATCCGTCGTCGCCACGATTGCTCCTGCCTGTTCTGGGATGACCGATGACGAGCGTATTGAGAGCTGGGTCACAGGCCTAGAGCGATCGGGCGAACAGCCGATGTCTGCGCTGAGCGGTGGGCTGGCGGCGGTGAACGGTCAGCCGCGCGGGACGCGTTCGACGCCCAGGCCGAGCCGCTCGGGCAGGTGCATCCGGGCGAAGGCGCGGGAGACCTCCTCCGGCGGCACCCCGCGGGTCAGCGTGCTGACCAGCACCATGGTGAGGAAGGCCAGCGGCACGGTGACGGCTGCCGGGTAGCCCGCCACCGCGGCGGGCCAGCCGGCCAGGGTGTCTCCGTCAATCCCGCCGGTGACCGTGAGCAACGTCGCCACGGCCGTCGTCGCGGCTCCGACGGCGAGGCCGGCGATCGCGCCGGCCGGGGTCAGACCCCGCCACCAGATACCGAGCACCAGCAGCGGGCACAGGGTCGAGGCCGCGACGGCGAACACCAGGCCGACTCCGCGGGACAACTCGAAGGACGAGGCGGCCAGCGCCAGCGGAATGGGGATGAGACCGCCGGCCAGCGCGGCGAGACGGAAGTCGCGGACCCGACCGCGCAACACATCGGTGGCGACTGCCCCGGCGAAGGTGACCAGCAGGCCGGAGGAGGTGGCCAGAAAGGCGGCGATGGCGCCCGCGGCCACCAGCGCGCCGATCAGCTGGCCCGGCAGCCCGCCGATCGACGCCGGCAGCAGCAGGACCGCGGCATCGGCCCGCCCGGTCATCAACAGCTGTGGAACGCGAAGCCTGGCGAACACGCCGAGCAGCGTGGGAAACAGGTAGAACAACGACAACAGGGCGATCACCGCCACGGCGGTCCGGCGGGCGGCCCGGCCGTCCGGGTTGGTGTAAAAGCGGACCAGGACGTGCGGCAGGCCCATGGCGCCGAGGAATGTGGCCACGATGATCGACAGGACCTGATAGAGCGGATGGCGACCGCCGAGGCCGCCGCCACTGCCGATCCAGGCAGCCCCCGAGGCGGGTGCGCCCGCGACGACGGGAGCGCGCGCCCCGGGCGCCAGGATCACCGTGGTTCCCGCGGCCAGGGTGTGCCGGCCCGGCCCGGACATCGGGGCGGCAACAACGCGTGTCCCGTCGACCGTGCCGGTGGCGCTCACCCCGGCCGGGTCGGCGACGTCCACGACGACGTCGGTGTCGACGCTGACGGTCGTCAGCTCGGTCACCACCGGCGGCAGGGGGCCGCCCAGATCCGGGCGCGGGGATCCGGCGAGGAACAGCAGGACCAGCGCGGGCACCGCGATCGCGGTGAGCTTGAGCCAGTACTGGAAGGCCTGCACGAAGGTGACCGACCGCATCCCCCCGCCCACCACGTTGACGATGACGATCGCGCTGACCAACAGCGGGCCCACCCATGCCGGGAACCCCAGGATGGTTTTCAAGGCCAGACCCGCACCCTGGTACTGCGGTACCAGATAGAGCACGCAGATGGTGACGACCACGATCATCGCCGCGCGGCGCAGCCGCGGCGAATTCAGCCGGAACTCGGCGAAATCCGGCACGGTGTAGGCGCCGGAGCGCCGCAGCGGGGCGGCCACGAACAGCAGCAGACCGAGGTATCCGGCGGTGAAGCCGACCGGGTACCACAGTGCGTCGGCCCCGTACTTGGCGATGAGCCCGGCGATACCCAGAAACGATGCCGCGGAGAGGTATTCACCCGAGATCGCCGCGGCATTGAGGTGCGGCGGTACGCTTCGGGATGCGACCAGGAAGTCCGAGGTGGTCCGGGAGAGCCGGAGGCCGTAGGCGCCCACGGCGAGCGTCATGATCACAGCGCCCAGCAAGGCGCTTGCGGTGAGGGCGAAGTTCACGACCGATCGCCTTCTGGGCCGCCGCCATCGACGACGTCATCGACGCCGTCATCGATAAGGCCGACGAAGTCGCGCTCTGCCTGCTCGGCCAGTCGGACGTAGACCCGTCCGACGCCGTAGATCACCGGGTAGACCAGTAGCCCGAGCACTAGCCAGTTCAACCGGATGCCCAGGACCCCGACCTGGCCCAGAGCGGGAAATGCGCTGCCGGCCAAGGCCACCGCGGCCATGCCGCCGAACACCAGGGTCGCCAGTCGCAACGCCAGGCCCAGTTGGGCCCGGACCAACCCGCGGACCAGGGCGTCACCCACCGCCGTCTGTTCTGCCACCTCGGCACGGGTGTGCACCATGCGGGTGCCGCGGCGGTGGGCGAGTACCACGCGTTCGCGTTGCGGGCGACCGCTAGTCATCGCCGTTTCCGGAACGGAAGGTGCGCATCGGGTC
>SYAB01000042.1 GCA_005787665.1 Actinomycetota bacterium | reverse complement strand
TGCCGACGCCCCGCACGTCCAAGGCGCATTCACCGTCGGGGAGAACATCGGCGACCTGGGTGGGCTGTCGATCGCTCTGCTGGCCTATCGGCTGTCATTGGGCGATGCGCAGGCCCCGGTGATCGACGGACTCACCGGAGTACAGCGTGTGTTGTTCGGCTGGTCGCAGGTGTGGCGCACCAAATCCCGTACGGCGGAATCCATCCGGCGCCTTGCCGTCGACCCGCATTCACCGCCGGAGTTCCGCTGCAACGGTGTGGTGCGCAACATCGACGCCTTCTACGACGCGTTCGACGTCGGCGAGGACGATGCTCTCTACCTCGAACCGCAACAGCGGGTCCGCATCTGGAGTTGACGTCCAGCAGTGGTGCTGGTTAATACAGCGTCCACTGCCAATCGTCGGCGCCGTCGGGTTTGGTGTAGAGACCGACGGAGTTCTTGACCACGATCGGGTCGCCGCTGCCGAAGTTGTCGTAGAACCACTTGGCGTTGGCCGGGCTGAGGTTGATGCAGCCGTGGCTGACGTTGCGCTTGCCCTGATCGGCCACCGACCACGGCGCGCCGTGCACGAAGCCACCACTGTTGTCGATGCGCACCGCCCACTGCACCTTGATCTTGTAGCCGTCCGGCGAGTTGACCGGAACGCCGTAGGTGGAGGAGTCCATCACCAGGTCGGCGAATTTCTCCAGCACGTAGTAGGTGCCGTTCTTGGTGTCGTACTTGCCATCCAGACCCATCGACACCGGGATGGTCTTCTCGACCACACCATTGCGGGTGACCGTCATCTGGTGGGTGGCATCGTCAACGGTGGCGATCAGGGAGTCCCCCACCCGGAAACTCGACTTGGCGCCACTGGCGTCGATGTTGACCACGGTGCCGGCCGGCCAGAACTTGTACGGCCGCCAGCGCACCTGGGTGTCGGTGGTCCAGTAGTACGCGCCGGCGACCGGCGGCGAGGAGGAGATATGAATGGCCTGCTCGGCCAGTGGCCGGTTGGCGATCGGTCGCTGGAAGTTGATGATGATCGGTTTGGCGACACCGACGAGCGCACCGTTGACCGGGTTGAACGAAGGCGGGGCGAACACCGGATCGCCGGTGAACGGCGCGGCGTTCTGGCCCTTAGCGGCGCCCATCGTGGTCGCCTGCGGGGCGGGGGCCACCGGTGCCGGGGGGAGTGGATCGGCCGGCGGCGGCGGGGGCGGCGGGACCTCACCGGGTGCCACCAGATCATCGGGCAGCGGAGGTGGCGGCGGCGGGAAGACGAGCGGCGGCGGCTCGACCGGGATCGGCGCGGCGTCGACAACCTGTGGATCGACCGGGGGCTGATCCGGATCGGCCAACGCCGAACCGCTACCCAGACCCGCACCCGCCACACCCAACACGCACAACGCTGCGGCCAGGGTGCCCTTCACCGGCTTCACCAGACTCCTCCAATATTCGCTATCCCCAGGGGATTCACTGGTTCCAGTGTGACATAACCCCGGTGCCGGCCGCCGCCGCCGACATCGGCGACGCACCCGTTCCCGGACCCCGAAAAGTACGCTGAACTGTGCTGTTCATCGGCGCGGCCGTGACCAGCGTTACATCCCGGCGGGTCTCCCGGCGAGAAGATCACGGCCCGCCGCGACGCACATTCCGACGACCGCGATCAGCAATGCCGACGTGGTCAGCATCGCCGAAAGACCGGCGGCCTCGAACATCATCCCGCCGAGGACAGACCCGGTCATGATTCCCACCTGGAACGCGGCCACGTACAGCCCGGAGGCTCCGTCGGGGTCCTCGGGTGAGTGCCGCATGGCCGCCGATTGCAACAGTGGCGCCATCGCGGTCGCCGTCGCGCCCCACACCATCACAGCCACGACGCCGACCAGCACAGTGACCGGGCTGTGGCTACCCGCGACGCCCAGCCCGGCTAACACCGCGAGCGCCATGCACAGGCCGGCCAGGCTCCCGACGACGGCAGCCCTCGGGCGCCGGTCTCCCAGCCTGGCCAGCAACCCCATCGCGGTCAGGCCCGAAACCCCGTAGGCCGCCAGCAACCAGGCCAGGTTCAGCCCAGCGATGCCCACGATGTCGCGGATGATCACCACGATGAACGTGTAGGAGACGAAGTGGGCGGTCACGCCGACCAACGTCAGCAGGCTCATCGTCGACAGCCCGCGGTTACGGCGGCCCCAGGGCCACCGGGCGGCGGGAGCCGCCACCGACATCAGCGGGAGGGTGAACCGGGCGGCCACTGCCACAGCCAGGGCTGCTGCAGTGATCGCGGCGACCGCCTCCCGCCAGCCCCACACCTGACTCATCATCGCGGTCAGAGGGCTGCCGACAACCAGTGCCAGACCGGTGCCGGCGAACACGGCGGTGGTGGCGCGGCCGGCGTAGGCCGGTGGAACCAGGCGTACACCGATCGGTGCGATCACCGCCCACATCAATCCGTGTGTCAGCGCGCACAGTCCCCGCCCCAGAGCCAGCACGGTGAAAGTCGGTGCCAGTGCCGAGATCAGTTGGGACACCACCAGGCTCAGCAGGGTGAACAGCAGGGTCGTGCGCCGGGGCCAGGCGGCTGTCCAGCGCACCAGGGGAACCGTGGCCACGGCCGCCACCAGCGCATAGCCGGCCAGCAGCCGGCCT
>SYAB01000383.1 GCA_005787665.1 Actinomycetota bacterium | reverse complement strand
GGTCGGTCAGCGCGCTCCACATGATGGTGAACCCGTCCTCGCGGACCCCGCCCGGGTAGGCGAGGTCGCGGTAGATGTCGCTGAGTCCCTCCCAGGGACAGATCGCCGCCAGGTGCGGCGGGCGGCTGGCCGCCGCACCGTACTGGCTGATCGCCAGATACGACACGCCCAGCAGTCCGACCTTGCCGGAGCTCCAGGGTTGGGTGCCGGCCCACTCGATGAGGTCGTGGTAGTCGCGGGCCTCCTGCTCGGAGAGCAACTCGCCGACCCCGTCGGAGGTTCCGGCCCCTCGCAGGTCGGCGTTGATCACCGCGTAGCCCCGGGCGGTCCAGGTGGCCGGGTCGGGTGATTCCCAGCCGGTCCACTCCGAGAAGCGGATCGGGTGCGGCTGCGGGAACGCCCGGTACTGGTTGTTGACCCCACCTCTACGAGCCGGGACCCGGTCCTTACCGTACGGGTGTGCGCACAGGATCACCGGCACCGGGTCGTCGATGGGCGGGCGGAACACGTTGACCCGCAACACCGTCGCGTCCCGCATCGGCACCGCGACATTCCAGTCCGTGCGAACTCCCGCGGGAGCGGGCAGCACGGTCACATCGGGGTGCAGTGCGTTGCTGACTCGGCGTTTCGCTGTCGCCAGGCGGCGGCGCAACAGTGACCGGCGGGCGTCCACCCCGTCACGGTAACGGCCGGCGGATTGATCGGACTAACGTTCGGCGCGCTCCCGGGCCGGCCGCCAACCGTACACGGTGAGATAGAGACCGATCAGCGCGAGGGCGAGGTAGCCCACCCGCCAGATCGCCCCGGATCCGATCACCGCGTTGGCCGCGGACATGAACGCCGCCGGGAAGGCCAGCAGCAGCACGCCGCGTAGCACCAGCAGCCAGCCCACCGCCGAGACGATGATCGCGGGCGGGCTGTCCCATCGGGAGTGCAGGGCGACGGTCACCAGTCCCAACAACAGCACGAAGGCGCCGACGACCCATGGCCACAGCGGGTTGGCCTCGAAGTCGCTCAGCAGCTCGTGCATCTGCGGTGCGCGGATCGCCGCGGTGATCGGGACGATGACAAAGTACGGGCCGAGGACCCGAGCGAACATCTGAGTTCGGGGTGCCGGTGAGGTCTCCATGGGCATACCTTTGCAGTCGGTCGACACAGGTATTCCCTGTCGGGTGGGTCGGGCAAACATGGCGTCGGACGTCATGGATCAAGGAGGGGCCGCCCATGGGCGCAGCCGGGGCATTGGACTCCCCACGCCGCGTGGTGCTGGTGTGCCTGACCGCGGCCGTCGCCGGGATGGCGATCGGATTCGTCGGTGGGGCGTTTCGCTGGCTGCTGCAGGCCGGCGACCGGCTGCGGGTCGAGGTCGTCGGGTGGGCGACGGCACTTCCGGGACCGGGCTGGTTCATCCCGATCGCGACCGCGGCCGCCGGGGCCACCCTGGCTGCGCTGGTGGTGCGGTGGGAGCCGCTCGCCGACGGTAGCGGCATCCAGCATGTCGAGGCGGTCTACCGGGGTCAGGCGTCGCCGCCGCGGATCCGCCTGCTGCCGGCGAAATTCGTCGGCGGCGTGCTGGCCATCGGATCCGGGTTGGTGTTGGGCCGGGAGGGGCCGACGGTGCATATGGGCGCGGCCATCGGTGCCGAGGCCGCCCGGCGTGTCCGGTTGCCCGACGCCGAGGTCCGGATGATGCAGACGGCGCTGGGCGGTGCCGGACTGGCGGTGGCGTTCAACGCCCCGATCGGTGGGACCCTGTTCACCCTCGAGGAGGTGACGAAGTCGTTTCGGGCCACCACCGTGCTGGCCACGATCTTCGCCGCCTCGACCGCTGTCGGCTGCGCGCACCTGATCCTGGGCGATGACTCCGAGTTCCAGCTGCCGGTCATCGGGGAACCCGAACTGCTCTGGCTCCCGCTCTTCGTGGTGTTCGGGCTGCTGACCGGTTGCCTCGGTGCCGCCTACAACGCGCTGGTGCTGTGGCTTCTCGATCGGGTGAGCGCGATCCGCAGCGTTCCGGCCGTCGCCAAGGCGGGCGTGATCGGCGCCCTCATCGGCACGGTGATGGTGATCCACCCCCAAGCGGTGGGCGGTGGGGAACCGCTGACCCAGATGCTGCTCGGCGGTGAACGATTGGCGATGGCCGTGGTGCTCGGGTATCTCGTGCTGCGCTTCCTGGCCGGCCCGCTGTCCTACTCCGCGCCGGTGGTGGGTGGCCTGTTCGCCCCGATGCTGGCGGTCGGGGCGTTGTGGGGGGTGCTGTTCGTCGGGGCGGTGGACGCGCTGTGGCCCGGCGACGTGACGTCGTTGGCGGTGCCGATGGCCGTCGTCGGCATGGCCGCGTTCTTCTCCGCCACCGTCCGCGCTCCGTTGACCGGCATGGTGCTCGTCGTCGAGATGACCGCCACCACCGCGGCTCTGGTGCCGATGCTCGCGGCTACCGGGGCGGCCGTCCTGGCGGCCCAGCTGGTCGGCTCGGAGCCGATCTATGACAGCCTGCGCCGGCGGAGCCTGTCGAAGACCTGAGCGGCCGGGGGCGAGCCCAGATCAGCCGGAGAGAAATGCCGTCAGGTCCGGCCAGGCCGTCGGATCCTGCACGAGAAACAGATGGCCGCCGTCGTAAACGTGCATCGTCGCGCCGGGAACCCGATCGACGATGGCCTGTCCGTTGGCGACCGGTGCGATGCCGTCGAAGCGGCCGTTGCCGACGAGGGTGGGGCAGTCGATCCGGTGCAGCCGCTCCAGCACGTCGTGGTTCTTGCGGGCCTGCAGTTGGAGCAGACGCCCACGGGCCTGGGACGGCGTCTCGGCGTCATCCGGGGTGTGGGACACCCCAGCGGCGAGGGCGGCCTGGTCGGGATGGGCGGCCAGCCACTGCGGGGTCCAGCGTCGGTCCGAGAGCACCAGCGATCGCTGTGCCCGCTGGCCGGCGGACAGGCCGGCCAGCCGGTCGAGCGGAAAAGACGCGAACGCGCCCCCCGGGGAGGTGGACAGTAACGCCAGCCGATCGACCCGGCCGGGGTGGGTCACCGCGAACTCCTGGGCCACCATCCCGCCAAAGCTCAAGCCCGCCAGGGCAGTTCGGTCCCAGCCCACCGCGTCGAGCAACCCCGTGACGTCGTCGGCGAGGTCGGCCATCGTGTAGGGCCCATCCGCCGGGGCGCTGGACCCCATGCCGCGGTAGTCGAAGGCCAGCAGGTCGAACCGGGCGGCCAGAGTGCCGAGCAGGGGCCGGACGGTGTCCAGCGTGGCGCCCGATCCGTTGCAGTACAGCAGCCGGCGGCCACTGCCGCGGCGCTCGAAGTACACCTCGGTCCCGTCGAGGACGGCGGTGGGCACGACCGTGCCGTTCGCTAGCGGCGCGGCCGGTTGAAGAGCGCGAGCACCACCCCGGTGACCGCGATGACCGGTCCGAGCACCGACCAGGTGGTGGTGTTGCTCATCGGGCTGCCCTGCACCGCCCCGAACCCCTGCAGCGTGAACAGCGTGCCGGCCAGGGCCATCAGGATTCCGGTGATC
>SYAB01000382.1 GCA_005787665.1 Actinomycetota bacterium | reverse complement strand
CCCGGTGTCTCGATGTCGAACTTCCTGCGCACCGCGGCGACCGCGGTCCGTGGTGAGGCGCCCAAGCTGCGGCACTGGGTCAAGGAGGTCAAGGCCGCGATGGCCGACCTGGAGATCGACCCGCAGTTCAGCGAGCGCAGCGTCAACGAGGGTTTCTCGGGCGGAGAGAAGAAGCGCCACGAGATCCTGCAACTCGGTCTGCTCAAGCCCACGATCGCGATCCTCGATGAGACCGACTCCGGCCTCGACGTCGATGCGCTGCGTGTGGTCAGCGAGGGGGTCAACCGCTACGCCGAGGCGGAGGACGCCGGAGTGCTGTTGATCACCCACTACACCCGGATCCTGCGCTACATCCATCCGCAGTTCGTGCACGTGTTCGTCGACGGCCGCATCGTGGAGTCCGGCGGTCCCGAGTTGGCCGACGAACTGGAGGAGAACGGCTACGTCCGGTTCACCCGGGCCGCGGCCGCGTCCTAGGTGCGGCGATGACCGTCACGCTTGGTGCCGATCTCGATGTCGAGCGGATTCGCGCGGATTTCCCGATCCTCAAGCGGGTGATGCGCAGCGGGCATCTGCTGGCGTATCTCGATTCCGGTGCGACCGCTCAGAAGCCGTTGGCCGTGCTCGACGCCGAGCGCGAGTTCCTGGTCACCTCCAATGGCGCGGTGCACCGCGGTTCCCATCAACTGATGGAGGAGGCCACCGACGCCTTCGAGGACGGCCGGGCCGCCATCGCGGATTTCGTCGGGGCCGCCACCGATGAACTGATCTTCACCAAGAACGCCACCGAGGCGCTCAACCTGGTGTCCTACGTGCTCGGCGACAACCGATTCCGCAACGCGGTCGGCCCGGGTGACGTGATCGTCACCACCGAGCTGGAGCACCACGCCAATCTGATTCCGTGGCAGGAACTCGCCCGCCGCACCGGCGCGACCCTGCGCTGGTACGGCGTCGACGACGACGGCCATCTCGACCTCGACTCGCTGGCCCTCGACGAGCGCGTCAAAGTGGTTGCCTTCACCCACCATTCGAACGTCACGGGCACCGGTGCCCCGGTGGCAGAACTGGTGGGCCGGGCCAGAGCGGTGGGAGCGCTGACGGTGCTGGACGCGTGTCAGTCGGTGCCGCACCAGCCGATCGACCTGCATTCTCTCGACGTCGACTTCGCGGCATTCTCCGGCCACAAGATGTTGGGCCCCACCGGCATCGGCGCCCTCTACGGCCGGGCCGGACTGCTCGAAACGCTGCCACCGTTTATCACCGGCGGGTCGATGATCGAGACGGTGACCATGGAGTCCGCCACCTACGCGCCGGCGCCGCAGCGCTTCGAGGCCGGAACCCAAATGATCTCGCAGGTCGTCGGATTGGCGGCGGCGGCACGATATCTCGACGCGATCGGCATGACGGCGGTGGAAGCACACGAACAGTTGCTGGTCGCCGCGACCCTGGAGGGGCTCGCCGGCATTCCGCAGGTGCGCATCATCGGCCCGTCCGATCCGGCGGTGCGCCGTTCCCCGGTCGCATTCGTGGTCGACGGGGTGCATGCCCACGACGTCGGCCAGGTCCTCGACGACGACGGTGTCGCCGTCCGGGTGGGCCACCACTGCGCCGCGCCCCTGCACCGACGATTCGGGGTGGCGGCCACCGTGCGGGCGTCCTTCGCCGTCTACAACACCCTGGAGGAGGTCGATCGGCTGATCGCCGGTGTGCGCCGGGCGATCGCCTTCTTCGACCGGGGGGCGAGCACATGAGGCTCGAACAGATGTACCAGGACGTCATCCTCGATCACTACAAGCACCCGCACCACCGCGGGCTTCGGGGGCCTTTCGACGCCGAGGTGCACCACGTCAACCCGACCTGCGGTGACGAGGTCACCCTGCGGGTGCGGATGTCCGACGATGGCGAGCAGGTGACGGACGTCTCCTACGACGGGCAGGGTTGCTCGATCAGTCAGGCCGCCACCTCGGTGCTGTGCGATCTGGTGATCGGTCAGACCGTCGGCGACGCGTTGAAGACCGTGCAGGCGTTCAGCGAGATGGTGTCGTCGCGGGGAGCCGATCCCGGCGATGAGGGTGTGCTCGGCGACGGCATCGCCTTCGCCGGAGTGTCGAAGTACCCGGCCCGGGTGAAATGCGCGTTACTGGGCTGGCTTGCGTTCAAGGCCGCCCTCGCCGAGGCGGGGGCGATGAGGAACCAGGAGGAGCGATGACCGATACCGCATCCGGCGAGTTGCTGGCCGACCTCGAGGAGGCCATGCGCGATGTGGTCGACCCCGAGCTCGGGATCAATGTGGTCGATCTCGGACTGGTCTACGGGATCAACGTGGAGCAGGCCCCCGAGGACGCTGCCGCGACGGTGGCCGTCATCGACATGACGTTGACATCGGCGGCCTGCCCACTCACCGATGTCATCGAGGACCAGACCCTCAACGCCCTCGTCGGCCCGCGGCTGGTCGACCAGGTCAAGATCAACTGGGTGTGGAACCCGCCGTGGGGCCCGGACAAGATCACCGACGACGGTCGCGAACAGCTGCGGGCCCTGGGCTTCACGGTCTGAATGTCCGCGATCGCCACCCGGTGCCAGCTGCATGCCATCGCCGAGAACCTCATCGCCGGCCCGCAGTACCGCGCCGCCGGGACCATCCGGCTGGCGGTGCGGCCCGATGGGTTCACCGGGACCGCGCTTCCGGTGTCGGTGCAGGGCACGAGGCTCGTCTGGCCCGACGGCTCCGTCCCGCTCGCCGGACCTGCCGGCGCGATCGCCGCGGCCGCCGGTCTGCAGATCGGCCCACCACCGGCCGAGGTCTACCGTCCGATCGCGCCGCTGACACCCGACACCGTCCTGGATCTTGACCCGGGGGCGGCCCAGGCGATCTACCGTAGTCTCTACGCCGGTGGCACCGCGGTCGCGGAGGTGCTGTCCCACGGTCACCCGGTGCTGTGGCCGGAGCATTTCGACGTCGGCGCCGAGGAGCGCCGGATCAACTACGGCGTCTCGGCCGGCGATGACGAACATCCCCTGCCGTACGCCTACGTCGCACCCTGGGGCTACCGGACGGACCCCCGGACCGGAACGATCTGGAACGCCTCGTTCGGCGCGCTGCTCCCGATCGACACCGATGCCGACGTCGAGACGATCACCGGGGCGATCGCCGATTTCTTTCGACAGGTGCAGTCCGGACTCTGATCGTCCGGTCAGCGTCCCGTGACGACGCAGACCCCCGGGAACAGAACCGTCCGCACCGACGTTTCCGCTGGCATGGCTACCCGTGACCTCACCGCGCAGGACTTCAACGACACCATCTCCGGCAACGACATCGTGCTGGTCGACTTCTGGGCGTCCTGGT
>SYAB01000381.1 GCA_005787665.1 Actinomycetota bacterium | reverse complement strand
GTGAGCACGCCGAAGAACCGCTCGATAGATCCGAACAGGGCGCGGTGGATGAGCACCGGACGCTGCCGGGTCCCATCGGCGGCGGTGTATTCCAGTTCGAAACGCTCCGGCATGGTGAAATCCAGTTGGATGGTGGACATCTGCCAGTTGCGGCCCAGTGCGTCGCGGACCTGCACCGAGATCTTGGGTCCGTAGAAGGCCGCACCGCCGGGATCGGGGACCAGATTCAGGCCGCTGGATTCGGCGACCTCGCGCAGGGTCTCGGTGGCCTCCTCCCAGATTTCGTCGGATCCGACGTACTTCTCCGGATCCTTGGTCGACAGTTCGAGATAGAAGTCGTCGAGACCGTAGTCGGCGAGCAGGTCGAGCACGAAACGCAGCAGCGAGGCCAGTTCGTCGCGCATCTGCTCGCGGGTGCAGTAGATGTGCGAATCGTCCTGGGTCATCCCCCGCACCCGGGTCAGTCCGTGGACCACCCCGGACTTCTCATAACGGTAGACCGTGCCGAACTCGAAGAGCCGCAACGGAAGCTCACGGTAGGAGCGGCCCCGCGAACGGTAGATCAGATGGTGCATCGGGCAGTTCATCGGCTTGAGGTAGTAGTTCTGTCCCGGCTTGCGCAGCGCACCGTCCTCGCCATACTCAGCGTCGATGTGCATCGGAGGGAACATCCCCTCGGCGTACCACTCGAGATGCCCGGAGGTGATGTAGAGCTGTTCTTTGGTGATGTGCGGGGTGTTGACGAACTCGTAGCCGGCCTCGATGTGTTTGCGTCGCGAGTACTCCTCCAGTTCACGACGCACGACTCCGCCCTTGGGGTGGAAAACCGCCAGGCCCGAACCGATTTCGTCGGGAAAGCTGAACAGGTCCAGCTCGACCCCGAGCTTCCGATGGTCGCGCCGCTGGGCCTCCTCGAGAAGCTCCAGGTGGCGGTCGAGGGCCTCCTGCGACTCCCAGGCGGTGCCGTAGATCCGCTGCAGGCTGGCGTTGTTCTGGTTACCGCGCCAGTAGGCCGCAGAGCTGCGGGTCAGTGCGAAAGCCGGGATGTACTTGGTGGTCGGGATATGCGGCCCGCGGCACAGATCGCCCCAAATCCGTTCCCGGGTGCGCGGATTGAGGTTGTCATAGGCGGTCAACTCGGCGCCGCCGACCTCCATCACATCCGGGTCGCCGGACTTGTCGTCGATGAGTTCGAGCTTGTACGGCTCGGCGGCCAGCTCGGCGCGCGCCTCCTCCTGGGATGCGTAGACCCGCCGGGAGAACAGCTGGCCGTCGTTGATGATCGCGCGCATCCGCTTCTCGAGCGCCTCGAGGTCATCCGGCGTGAAGGCCGTCGGCACATCGAAGTCGTAGTAGAAGCAATCGGTGATCGGCGGACCGATGCCCAGCTTCGCGGTCGGGAACAGTTCCTGCACGGCCTGGGCGAGCACATGGGCAGCCGAGTGGCGGATCACGCTGCGGCCCTCGTCGGTGTCGGCGGCGACCGGCGTGACGTCGGTGTCGGCTTCGGGAGACCAGCTCAAATCGCGCAGCGCGCCGTCGGCCTCGCGGACCACCACGATCGCGCCGGGCTCACCGCGGCCCGGCAGACCGGCCTCGCGCACCGCCGCGCCGGCACTGGTGCCGGCCGCAACACGCAGCGTGGCGACCGAGGCGGGGTGTGCGGGGGCGCTCATCGACGGCCTCTTTCCGGTACGGGGACGACAGCGGACCATGCGCCGAGCGGCGCGGCCGAGCTAATGCTATCCAGCCCCGCGGTCAGACCCCCAGCCCGATGGGGCTGTTCAGCGCGGGATGGAACAACCCGACCAACCGGGCCGACCAGGCCAGTGCCCCCAGCAACCACAGCGTCAGCACCACGACGGCGGCGGTCAGCAGGGCCATCAGGGCCTGCACCCACCAGCCCTGGCGGCGGATCCAGACCATCGCGCGGTTGTAATGGCGCCGGGTGAAGTTCAGGGTGCGATGCGCCCAGTAGAACTCCGAGGCCAGGATCGCCAGGCCGAGGAACACCAGGGCCCAGCCGGGACCGGGGTAGGGAATCGCGGCGATGCCGACGACAAGTACCACGAACCCGACGATCCCCACCGCGACCCGGTAGGCGAAGTCGGCCACCGGCCGATCGCGGATCCGCTCCCGGCCGATCGCCAGCCGTTGCCTCAGACCGGACATGGCTCCGAGACTACGTCGATGGCAGGGTGACACCGTGGAACTGCGCGACCTGGCCGGTCTGCCGTTGACCTATGCCGAATTGGGGGCGACCCGCGGCGAGATGCCACGCGGCTACCGCCACGTCCGGGCCGAGGAGCGCATCGGCAGTGGCCGGCCGCGCTTCGAGTCCGCGGCCCGCGCGGTCATGAGGTACGGCATGCTCCGCGGCGCCGGCCTGACTGTGGTGGCGACCACCGAGGAGGCGGAACGGGGCACCGACGTGCTGGGCCGCCTCGGGCCGTTCGTCGCGCCGTGCCGGGTGGTGTACGTGATCGAGGAGCCCAACCGCCGCGGCTTCGCCTATGGCAGCCTGCCGGGCCACGCGGTCGCCGGGGAGGAGATGTTCGCCGTTCGCTTCGACGACACCGACGAATCGGTCTACGCCGAAGTGGCGGCGTTCTCCCGTCCGGCGGCCTGGTGGAGCCGTCTCGGAGCGCCCGCGCTGCGGGTGGTGCAGGGCGTGATCACCCGCCGCTACGTCACCGCCGTCTGACGACGTCAGTCCAGCGCGAAGATGGGCGGCTTGGGGAGGCTGCCGAAGTTGTTGGACCCGCCCGACCCGGGCCGAGCCCACTGGGCTTCATTGGTCCAGCCCTTCGGGATCTCCTTGATCTGCGACGAGGCCCGAGGCGGGCCGGAACGGGGACTCGGCTTCGACACGTCCCTATCCCCAGCCTGTTGCGCCGACCCGCGCACCTTTCCGGGTTTGGTGGCGCCGTCGCCGTCGCCTTCGTCGGCGGCGACCATCGGGGCGAGCGCGACGGCCGCCGCAACAGCGAGAACGGCGGGGGCAAGAAATGAGATGGCCACGATGGTTCCTTTCGTCGGGCCGGGCATCTGGTGTTTGCCCGTTACCGACGAGCGTAGGAACGGACCACCTCGCGGGTCACGAACCTCATAGGGAAGACATATGAAACATTCGCGATGGGACAATCACGAAGTGCAACGCGTCTGAAACGGTTCTCGCCGACGCCTAACCGCGCGAGCGTCCCAGCGCCGAATCCAGGGTCGAGTGCAGGCCGAGCACCTCGGCCAACCCGACGAGTCTGAGCGGACGGCTCGTCGCCGGCGCGTCGGCGACCACCCCGAAGCTCACCTTCTCGCCCGCCAGGTCCCGGGCGGCGACCAGTGCCCCCATCCCGGCGGAGGCCAGGAAGTCGACACCGGTGAGATCGACGACGATCGCCGTCGGATCC
>SYAB01000380.1 GCA_005787665.1 Actinomycetota bacterium | reverse complement strand
GTTCGTCATTCTCTTCGCGCTCAAGGCCGGGCTTTTCGGCGTGGTGAAAGCCACCCTCGTGGGGTCGATCCTGGCGAATGTGCTGCTGATCCTCGGCCTGGCCTTCGTCGTCGGCGGAGTCAAGCACGGCCGGCAACGCTTCGCCGCCGACGACGGCCGCAGGTTGGGCCTGATGCTCACCCTGGCGGTGTTCATCCTCGCCGTTCCCACCCTCACCTCGGCCCTGCACACTCCGGCCGAATCCCACGAGCGGGTGGTCTCGGTCGTGGTCTCGATCATCATGCTGGCGTTGTTCGCGCTGTCGTTGCCAGCTGCCCTGGCGCGCCGCGCACCCGGGCACGACTCCGGACATCCGGGCAGTCGGTCTCCGATCGCGGCGAGCCCGGAGGGGGCCGCGGCCGCCAGTAGGGTTGCCGCGCATGGGGAATGGCCGTTGGCGATGGCGATCGGGATGCTTGCCGCGACCGGAATTGGCGCGGCATTCGTCTCGGAATGGTTCGTCTCCGCTCTGCAACCGGCGATGGACACGATGGGCATCAATGAGGTCTTTGCCGGCTTGGTGATCGTGGCCATCGCCGGTAACGCGGTGGAGAACGTCGTCGGGATCCAGCTCGCGGCCAAAAATCAGATGGACTACGGCGTGCAGGTGATCCTGCAGTCACCCGTGCAGATCGCGCTCACAGTAGCCCCGATCGTGTGTCTGTCAGCGGCATTCCTCGGTCAGCCCGGCTTCGATCTGGTGCTCTCGCCCCTACTGCTGGCGGCGATGGTGATGTCGGCTCTGGTGGCGGTGCTGGTCACCTTCGACGGAGAGTCGAACTGGTTCGAGGGTGCGGCGCTGATCGCGCTGTATGTCGCGATCGCCACTGCGTTCTGGTGGGGATAGGTTCTGGCCGGAAGGCCGCCGGTCGGTTCCTGGTCGCGGCGGCCTTCGGTGTGTGCGCGCTCGCCGGCGTACCAGCGGTAGCCGCCGATCCGTTGCCCCCGGCCGGCGACGTTCGCGCCAAGCTCGATGCCCTGCCGATCAAGGGACGCGCACCCAAGACCGGCTATGACCGCAGCCTCTTCGGCGAGTCCTGGACCGACGACGTCACGGTTCCCGGCGGGCGCAACGGATGTGACACCCGCAACGACATCCTGCGCCGCGACCTTGTCGATGTGGTGATCAAACCCGACTCCAACGGGTGTGCGGTCCTGCGCGGGATCCTCAACGATCCCTACACCGGAATCACTGTCGAATTCGTGCGCGGCCCGAATTCGGCGGAGGTCCAGATCGATCACGTGGTCGCCCTGTCGGACGCCTGGCAGAAGGGCGCGCAACAACTTGACGAGGTCCGGCGTCGGGACTTCGCCAACGACCCGGTGAACCTTCAGGCCACGATCGGATGGGTGAATCAGCAGAAAGGCGACGGTGATGCCGCAACGTGGTTGCCGCCCAACGTCTTTTATCGTTGCGCGTTCGTCACGCGGATCGTCGACGTCAAGACCAGCTACGGGTTGTGGGTGACCCAGGCCGAGCACGACGCGATCGCCGGGGTGCTGTCCGGCTGTCCGGCTACACCTGGATAGGGGACGGTGCCGGGGCCGTGACCCCGCTCAGGATGAGGCTGAAACTGTCCTGGCGCTGTGCCATGGCACCGATACCGTCATCGGAGACAAGCAGTAGTGCGTAGGAGCCATCGCTGAGCCGGGGTCCCAAGGTAATGCCTTCGAAGTTACTGAAGCCGGTATCGCCCTGCCAGAGAAGAGTTTTGCCGACCGCGGTGAAACCGCTGCCGCTGGCAAGGCTGGAAAGCTCGGCGACGTCGGATGCGCCGGTGAAGTCAACGAGGTAAATCCGGGTTCGGAAGCGCGGCAGGTATCCGCCGAGTTCGCGTTCCAGGGCCAGAATCTGGCCGTTGGGAAGGGCGAGTAGGTCGACTAATCCGCTGCGTTCGACGCTCACGAATGGCGACAGCCGCGAGATCGGATCGGTGCGATACGCGTACTGCCGCCGCGCCGTCAGATCTGGTCCGTCGAATTCCTGGATCCGAACCCAACTGCCTGCTGCTGTGGTGGACAGCGCCCCGTCGGATCGGAGCGCCTCCTCGTTGGCTGTCCACAGCCTGCCGGCACCATAGGTCAGCGATTCCAGACCCATGTTGTTTTGGACGTTGGCCGGTCGGTAGATGTTCGGAACCGCGACCGAGCCCGTCTTCTGCCCGGTATCGAGACTGAATTCGTTGATCGTGGAGGCCACTTCGTCGGATACCCAGACCCGGTTTCCGGAGGGCCCCAGGGCGATTCCCTCAGAGTCGCTACCCAACTCGGGGGCACTGAAGCCACCGGTGACGAGCGTCGATCTGACTCGGCCCGATCGCGAGTCGAGCGAGGTGTAGACCTGCCAGATCGTCGGGGCGCCGTCGTCGCCGACGGCGTAGTAGTTGGTTCCGCCGGCGTAGGTGATGCCGCTGAGTTCGGTCGCGCCGGTCGACCCGCTGCGCAGCACGAGCGGACTCTGGCCGGAACGGGTGATCGTCAGGGCGGGCTCGCCGGTCACGGGAGCGACCGAACCACGGGGACCGGGGCGCGCGGCGGTCCGCGCGGGTCTTGAAACCTGGGCACTGGCCGTCGACGTGCTCCGTGCCGAGTCGCTGGGCGAGGTGTCCGCTGAAGCGCGCGGAGCTTGGGCGGCGATCGCCGCTCCCAGGCCGAGTGCCAAGGCCAGTGCCCCGAGGTAGGCGGCGCGGTGTTGCGGACAAGACTCCATTGTTAGACGAGCGTGGTCTTCAACGGGGTCAGATCGGTTTTCATCAGCACGACGTTGTAGTTGCCCCACAGCGACATGTTCCAGTACAGGTTGCGCACGTCGGGGTCGCCGAGTTCGTCGGTGAGCTCGCCGGTGCCTGACAGCGGATGGACCAACGGCGCGTAGAGGCCCGGGTACTGCAACGAGGTCGCGACGGTCACCGGCGCCGACCAGGGTCCCTCCGGGGTGTCGGCGGTGCGCAGGATGACGTTGTTGGCGCCGTTGCCGTACATCACCACGTACTTGTCCAGATACTCGTTGTACTGCACGCTCATCTCGCTGACGTTGCCGCCGGTCTTGGCGCCAACCAGACCGGCGAACCAACCGCCGAAGAACTTCGGGTTGTTGGCGATGTCCCGAACGAATCCGAACAGGCCGGCGGAATTGGGGGAGTCGCCGATGATCGGAGCCGCCACGGCCGGCTTGTCGCGGACCCAGGAAGCGCCGTCCCAGTACTCGTACTGCCGCAGATCGGTTACCGCGCCCTCGGGCACCCGGGACAGGAATGCCGACCCGGTGCGTCCGGCCGGGGTGCCGAAGGCGTAGACGTAGCGGGCGGCGCCCGGTTCGACCTTGCTTTCCGGCTGAAGCACATAGGCTGCCTGCTGGAAGTTCTGGCTGCCGGCCACGTATGGCGTAGACGACCGGAACCAGCCCGCCGAGCGGACCGTCGACGGTTGCAATACCCACTTGTCAGTGGCCGGGTCATACATCGAGACCGCCGAGTAGTTGGTGGTCCAGCGGCCCGGTGTGTCCCAGGACTTCACCGAGAAGTAGTTCACGTAGTTTTGCCCGTTGGCGTACACGGCGGCCGACGGGATGTTGGTGACTTCGGAGCCGATGAAGAACACCTGGTTGCGAGCCGCCGGGATGAACTGCAGGGCGGGGCCGGTGTCGATCAGCGCGAGGCCGTCGTAGAGCTGGGTGTCGTCGCTGAGCAGCAGCACGTTGGAGCGCCAGTTGCCGGTCATATTGACGCCGCTGAAGGTATCCCCGAAGGCGACCTGGGTCAGGCCGTTGTCGCCGTTGAACCACATCACGCCCAGGTCGGTGCCGTAGACGTTGGCCCACCGGGTGTTGTTGGTCTGCGACCAGTTCGAGCCCGGATATCCGGAGTTGCGCTGGCCGGTGACCCAGCCGATGGGTGTCGATCCCAGGCTGGTGGGCGGGGTGGCGACCACCGCGGCGGTGGCGATACTGGCGTTGGCGGTCGACGATGCAGCCACCGCCCGCGCCGCCACCGAGCGCGCACTTGCGCCGCCGAGATCCCGCCGGGTCCATGCCAGCAGAGCCCACAACGCCGGGGAGTCCAGTGGCGCTCCAGGCGCGGTGGAGGTCAATCCGACGGCGGCCAGCAGGCGAGCGGCCAGTCCACCGACCGGCGTGCCCAGGTTCTGCGGCGCGGCGAAGGCCCGTGGTGCCTCGGCAACACTGGTGACCGCGGCGATCGCGGGGGGCAGCGCCGGGGCGCTGGCCGTTTCCGGGGCCGGTCGCGGGGCGGGCACAGTTACCGCAACGGACGCGGATATCGCAGCTGAGGGCCGGGTGGAAGCCGGAAGCCGTTGTGGCGCTGCGGAACTCGTATCCGCAGCCGCGACGGTCGGTGACGCGGAGTCGCCGATGCGGAAACTCAACGGCAATCGGTCGGTGGGTGACGCGCCGGTTGCACCCGGTGCCGGCGCGTCCCGGCGATGAGTTGTTACCGGTGCTGCAGGCCCGGCATCCTTGCGGCCGGTCGTTGCTCGCGCGGCACGTCGAGTCGGAGCGGACGTGTCGTCGACAGAGGTCGCCTGCTGCGACACCGGACCCTGTTCGGTCGGGGTGGCAGAGGTCGGGGCACCAGAGTCTGACGGTCCGGAATCCGGCGCATCGGCCCGGGCGATACCGGACCCGGTCGCAACCGCGGCGCCGACGCCGAGGGCGATCGCGAGTGCCCCGATCCGGCCGATCGGGGCGGCGGCACTGTTCGGGCCACTCATCGAACTCTCTCCTGACTGTGGCTAACTGTTGATCCCGCGGCCGGCAAACTCCAGGCCCCGGTCACCCGCTCAACGATGCTGCTAACTCTACTCACACTGGCCCCAATCTTTCCAGAGCCGCGTGCAACGCTTAGTGCTGGCGGCTAAGGCTGGAAGTTCGGCCCTGGTTGCGCTGTGCTTTAGAGCCCCCCGGACCCGGTGAATTCAGCAAAACCGGAGAGGGCGAATGATCTCATCTTGGCAACGATCACAGAATCAGGAACGCCAGCCGGATTGCTTCCATGGGGTGCGGGTGATTCGCTGGGGCTCACTGAGCCGCGAGCAGCTCCGCCATCTTCGCGACCACGGTCTGGATCGCCTTGAACGGTCTGATCATGACCTTCACCGTTGTCAGTTGGCCCGCGTCGTTCCAGTGCAGGATGTCGACACCCTCGACGGCGATCCCGTCCACCTCGGCGGCGAACTCGAGCACAGCGGAGTTGGCATCGATCCACTTGTTGACGTAGTGAAACCCGGTACCGGCGAACATGTGTTCCGCGGCGCGCAGATATGCCGCCGCGGTGGCCCGTCCGCGCTGCGGGGTGAAGACGGCGGGGGAGTAGAACACCGCATCCTCGGCGAGCATGTCGTCGAGATCGGCGGTCTGGCCG
>SYAB01000379.1 GCA_005787665.1 Actinomycetota bacterium | reverse complement strand
GTTGTCGAACGGGCTGATCCGCACCAGCCGGTGTGTGCCCTGTACCACCGAGAGCGTGCCGTAGGCGAACGGGGCGTGCACCGCGAACGTGGCGCTCTTGATGCCGGCCTCCTCGGCGTAGGACGTGTCGAAGACCTCAACGGGGTAGCCGTGTTGCTCAGCCCACCGGATATACATCCGCATCAGCATCTCGGCCCAGTCGGCGGCGTCCACCCCGCCGGCCCCCGAGCGGATGGTGACCAACGCCTCACGCTCGTCGTATTCCCCCGCGAGCAGGGTGCGGATCTCCATCGCCTCGACGTCGGCCTGCAGCGCCGCCAGTTCGGCGTCCGCCTCGGCCAGTTCCTCCGGCCCGCCCTCTTCTGCGGCGAGTTCGTAGAGCACCGGCAGGTCCTCCAGGCGCTGGCGCAGACCCTCGACCCGGCGAAGTTCGCCCTGAGCGTGGGACAACTCGCTGGTGACCTTCTGGGCCCGGGGCTGGTCGTCCCACAGATTCGGGTCGGAGGCCTCGTGTTCGAGCTTCTCGATCCGCCCCCGCAGGGCATCGACGTCGAGCACCCGCTCCACCGTCGTCAGGGTGGTGTCGAGTGCGGCGATCTCCGACTGTCGGTCCAGGTCCACGGAGCCTCACGTTACCGGCCCGGCCCCGCGGTGATTACCATCCGAGGATGCGTCCCTACTACGTCGCGGTCGTCGGCGCGGGTCCCTCCGGGTACTTCGCGGCAGCGTCCCTCCTACGTTTCGCCGACGAGTCGGTGTCCGGCGGCGGCGCCGACATTCGCGTCGACATGCTCGAGATGCTCCCCACCCCTTGGGGTTTGGTCCGCTCGGGTGTCGCTCCGGATCACCCCAAGATCAAGTCGATCAGCCGGACCTTCGAGAAGACCGCCGCCGATCCCCGGTTCCGATTCTTCGGCAACATCGCCGTCGGGCGCGAGGTCACCGCCGACGACTTGGCGCAGCGCTACGACGCCGTGGTCTACGCCGTGGGCACCCAGGCCGACCGGGCGCTGGACATCCCCGGGGAGGAGTTGGCGGGCAGCGTGGCCGCGGTGGACTTCGTCGGCTGGTACAACGCCCACCCGCATTTCACCGACATGTCCCCCGACATCTCCAGTGGACGCGCCATCGTCATCGGCAACGGCAACGTCGCCATCGACGTCGCGCGAATCCTGGTCACCGACCCCGATGTCCTCGGCAAGACCGATATCGCCGACCACGCCCTCGACGCCCTGCGCCGGCGCGGCGTCGCCGAGGTGGTGATCGTGGGACGGCGCGGACCGTTGCAGGGCGCGTTCACCACGCTGGAACTGCGCGAGTTGGGCGAACTGGAGGGTGTCGAGGTGATCGTCGACCCCTCCGACGTGGAGGACATCACCGACGAGCAGGCCGCTGCGGCCGGCAAGACGGTCGCAGCCAACATCAAGGTGCTGCGCGGGTATGCGGCCGCCCCCCGCGAGGACGGAGAGGGCATGCGCCGCATCGTCTTCCGGTTCTGCACCTCCCCGATCGAGATCACCGGCAACGACCGGGTGCAGGCCGTCGTGCTGGGCCGCAACGAGCTCTTCACCGACGAGCAGGGCCGCACGGTGGCCCTCGACACCGGACAGCGCGAGACCCTGCCGGCCCAGTTGGTGGTGCGGGCGGTCGGCTACCGCGGGGTGGCGGTCCCCGGCCTGCCGTTCGACGAGCGCTCGGGAACCATCCCGAACTCCGCCGGGCGCATCACCGGGCGCGACAACGACTATGTGGTGGGCTGGATCAAGCGCGGGCCGTCGGGCGTGATCGGCACCAACAAGAAGGATTCCCAGGACACCGTCGACACCCTGACCGCGGAGCTGACCGCGCGACCGGTTCGCGAGGTCGGACCCGACCACGCCGAGGACCTGGCCCGCTGGCTGGCCGACCGGCAGCCCGAGGTCGTCACCGACGAGGACTGGCAACGGATCGACGCCCACGAGCGCGCCGCCGGGGAATCCCACGGGCGTCCGCGGGTCAAGCTGGCCCGGGTCGAGGACATGCTGGGCATCGCCCACCCCTGAGCCGCCCGCCGGGTCAGGGGCCGGACGGCGGCTCCGGCGGTGCGAAGAACCAGTTGTCGGGGTTCTTCGGCGAGTACGCCACCGGGATCAACTGCCCCATCGTCGGCCAGTTCTCGGTGTCGACGGCCATCCGCTGGTACACCACGTGCTCAGCGACGGTCGGACCGGTGATCACCCCGCTGATCGTGACGAACTGCTCGCCGGGAACCTCCGGACGCGGGCTGACCCCGGTGACCAGCAGGGTGCCCCGGGCCATCTCCCCGCGCGGCCCCCGACGGCCCATCAAGCGCGGTCCCACGACGAGCGCCAACGCGCCCAGAATCAGCAGCAGCACCGCGAATTCCATCATCGGACCATGGTAGGACTGGGACCGTGACCCGCATCGCGCAGGATCTGGACCTGGCATTGACGCTCGCCGCGCGGGCCGACGTCATCACCGTCGCCCGATTCGGGGCGCTGGACCTCCGCGTCGACCAGAAGCCCGATCTCACCCCGGTGACCGACGCCGACGAGGACGTCGAGGTCGAGTTGCGCGACATCCTCTCCCGCGAGCGTCCCGGTGACGCCATCCTCGGCGAAGAGCAGGGCGGCACACCGGTCTTCAGCGGCCGCCAGTGGGTGATCGACCCGATCGACGGCACCAAGAACTTCGTCCGCGGAGTTCCGTTGTGGGCCAGCCTGATTGCGCTGCTGGAGGACGGGACCCCCACGGTCGGCGTCATCAGCGCTCCGGCGCTGCATCGGCGGTGGTGGGCCGGGCGTGGCCTAGGGGCGCACACCTCGGTGGCCGGCGCGCCGCCGCGGCGGCTGTCGGTCTCCGCGGTGGCCGATCTGAGCGCGGCCAGCCTCTCTTTCTCCAGCCTGTCGGGGTGGGCCGAGCGCGGTCTGCGGGAGAACTTCATCGCCCTCACCGACGCGGTGTGGCGGGTGCGGGCCTTCGGCGACTTCTTCTCCTACTGCCTGCTGGCCGAGGGTGCGGTCGATATCGCCGCCGAGCCGGAGGTCAAGCTGTGGGATCTCGCGCCGCTGGACATCCTGGTCCGCGAGGCCGGAGGTCGCTTCACCGACCTGGCCGGCGTTCCCGGCCCGCATGGCGGCAGCGCGGTCGCCACCAACGGTGTGTTGCACGCCACGACGCTGTCCTACCTTACTCTGGAGTAAGGTAGGCGCCGAAGCGTCCGCCCCGAGCGACAAGGCTGTCCGATGACCAACACCCGAGAAAGTGCGGTCGGCCTTCGCCGCCGCAGACGCGCCGCCCTCGACATCGGCCTAGGCCTGCTCACTCCCCTGCTCGGCAGCGAGGTCCTGGACCGCAGAGGCTGGCGTGACCCCCTCAACCGGGCGCTGAAATTCGGCGTCAAGCACGGTTTCTCCGCGGCCGGGACCTCCGCCCGTCAGTTCAAGCGGATCCAGGGACTCGGCAAACCGCCGACCCGACTGGAGAAGAGCACCGCCGACTACTTTGACCTCACTCCCGACGACGACCAGAAGATGATCGTCGAGACGGTCAAGGAGTTCGCCGAGGAGATCCTGCGACCCGCCGCCCGAGGCGCCGACGACGCGGCGGCCTATCCGGCCGATCTGATCGCCAAGGCCGCCGAACTCGGCGTCACCGCGATCAAAGTGCCCGAGGACTTCGACGGAATCGCCGAGGAGCGCACCACGGTGACCAACGCCCTGGTGGCCGAGGCACTCGCCCACGGCGACATGGGTCTGGCCCTGCCGATCCTGGCTCCGGGTGGGGTGGCATCGGCGCTGACCCACTGGGGCAGCGCCGATCAACAGGCCACCTACCTTCCCGAGTTCGCCGGCGAACGAGTCCCCCAGGCCTGCCTGGCCATCGCCGAACCACACCCGCTGTTCGATCCGACCGCGCTGAAAACCACCGCGGTGCGCACCCCCGGTGGCTACCGTCTCGACGGCGTCAAATCCTTGGTGCCCGCGGCCGCACAGGCCGAATTGTTCGTCATCGCAGCCCAACTCAACGGGCGGCCGGCGCTGTTCATCGTCGAGGCCGGTTCCGCCGGCCTTCGCATCACACCCGACCCGGGCATGGGCCTGCGGGCGGCCGCGATCGGGCAGGTGCACCTCGATCGCGTCGCGGTACCACTGTCAGCTCGCCTCGGCGAAACCGACGGCCCAGACGCCGACTATGCGCGCGACTACTCCGAGGCGATCGCGCTGTCCCGGCTCGGCTGGGCCGCGCTGGCCGTCGGAGTCTCGCAGGCCGTTCTGGACTACGTCATCCCCTACGTCAAGGAGCGCGAAGCGTTCGGCGAACCGGTGGCGCGCCGGCAGTCGGTGGCGTTCATGTGCGCCAACATCGCGATCGAACTCGACGGCCTGCGGCTGATCACCTGGCGCGGTGCGGCGCGCGCCGACCGCGGCCTGCCCTTCGCCCGGGAAGCCGCGCTGGCCAAGCGATTCGGCGCCGACAAGGGTATGCAGATCGGACTGGACGGCGTCCAGTTGCTCGGCGGCCACGGCTACACCAAGGAACACCCGGTGGAGCGCTGGTACCGCGATCTGCGGGCCCTGGGCGTCGCCGAGGGCGTCGTCGTCCTCTAAGGGCCCTGTCCCCACCCGAACCACCCGAACCCCGACCGATAGGACCGGCCATGGCGATCAACCTGGAAATGCCGCGCAAACTGGAGGCCGTCATCGAGATGGCCCACCAGGGCGCCGCGGAGATGCTGCGCCCGATCTCGCGCAAGTACGACCTCGACGAGCACGCCTACCCGGTCGAACTCGACACCCTGGCGACCCTCTTCGAGGGGATCAGCGCGGCCAACACGATGTCGTTCGCCGGCACGGACGCGTTTCGCGACAGCGACGAGGGGCCGAAGGGAAACCGCAACGGCGGCAACATGTCCGCGTTGCTCAATGCCCTCGAGATCTCCTGGGGTGACATCGCGCTGCTGCTGTCGGTGCCGCGCCAAGGACTCGGCAACGCCGCCATCGCCGGCGTGGCCACCGATGATCAGCTGGCCCGACTCGGCGACGACGTCTGGGCCGCGATGGCCATCACCGAGCCGTCCTTCGGATCCGACTCCGCGGCGGTGTCGACGACGGCGGTACCCGACGGCGACGACTATGTGATCAACGGCGACAAGATCTACGTCACCGCCGGTTCACGTGCGACGCACATCGTGGTGTGGGCGACGTTGGACAAGACCAAGGGCCGCGCGGCGATCAAGTCGTTCATCGTC
>SYAB01000378.1 GCA_005787665.1 Actinomycetota bacterium | reverse complement strand
GTCACTTCTGCCCCCCGAGCAACAGTGCCTGCTAACGTCGACGCGGCGGTTCCCGCATGTCAACCGGCGGGGAAGGGAGTCATGGCGCAACCCTCGGAGCAGGACGCGGATCCGGTGGCACCCGAGTCCGTGAAGCCACCGGCCCGGGTGAAGACTCCCCGGCGCAAACTGCTCAACCGCATCAGTATCCAGTCCAAGCTGATCCTGATGTTGGTGCTGTGCACCGTTCTCGCCGCGGCCATCGTCGGCGGCATTTCCTACCAGAACGGGCGCAACGCCCTGCGGTCGGCCGCGGTCACCCGGCTCACCGAGATCCTCGAGTCCCAGCGTCGCAATCTGACCGCCCAGGTCACCGATCTGCGCAACGCACTGGTCACTTACACCCACGGCGATATGACCGGGAACGCGCTACGCGACTTCACCGACGGTTTCAACAGGTTGGCCGACGCCCGGATCACCCCGGAGATGTCGAAGGCCGTCGCCGACTACTACGACTTCTTTGCGAAGGAGACCGAGAAGTACAGCGGCACCCGCCTCGACGTGGCAGCCCTGCTGCCCACCTCCAATGCCGAGCGGTACCTGCAGGCCGCCTACACCGCCGCGCTGCCGACCGACGAACTCGCCATCGCGGCCGACGATGTCGGCGACGGGAGCGCCTGGTCAGCGGCCAACGCGAAGTATCACTCCTTCTTCGCAGAGATCGTCACCCGGTTCGGCTTCGAGGACGCACTGTTGCTCGACGACCGGGGCAACGTGGTCTACAGCGCCTACAAGAACGTCGACCTGGGCACCAACATCCTCACCGGCCCCTACAGCGGGTCCAAGCTGCGCGACGCCTACACCGATGCCATGTCGAGCAACAAGGAAGACCGGGTGAGCTTCACCGACTTCGAGTTCTATCAGCCGGCCACCATGGCCCCGACCGCGTGGATGGTCGCCCCGGTGCCGCCCACCGGAAAGCCGGAAGGTGTGCTGGCCCTTCAGTTCCCCATCACCAAGGTCAACAAGGTGATGACGTTTGATCGAAGCTGGGAGCAGGCCGGGATGGGTCAGACCGGCGAGACCATCCTGGCCGGCGAAGACCTGCTCATGCGATCGGACTCGCGGCTTTTCCTGGAGGACCCGGAAAAATACAAGCAGAAGGTCATCGACGCCGGAACACCGCCGGACATCCCCGACCTCGCCATCCGGCAGGGCGGCACGACCCTGATCCAGCCGGTCAGTCCCGAGGCACACATCGAGGGATTGAAGGGGCACACCGGGACGCTGATCAACCGGGACTATCTGGGCGAGCAGACCATCCAGGCCTATGCCCCGACCGGTCAGATCGCCGGCCTGCGGTGGTCGATCGTGGCCAAGATCAGCACGGCGGAGGCCTTCGCCCGCGAGGCGACGTTCGCCCGCACCGTCGTTCTGGCCACCACCGGCATCATCTTCGGGGTCTGTCTGCTCGCGCTGATCCTTGCGCAGGTGTTCCTGCGCCCCCTGCGGCGACTGGAGGCCGGTGTCCAGCGCATCAGTGCCGGTGACTACCGGGTCGAGATCCCGGTCGAGACCCGCGACGAGATCGGCGATCTGACCGGGATGTTCAACGAGATGAGCCGCAGCCTGTCGGTCAAGGAGGACCTGCTCGGCGAGCAACGGTCCCAGATCCGCGGGTTGCTGCGCGCGCTGATGCCGGCACCGATCGCCGAGAAGTTCCAGAGCGGCGAGCAGATCACCGCCCGCGACCATTCGAACGTGACCGTCGTCTATGCCGATATCGCCGGCCTGGACCGTCTGCAGGCCGAGTTCGATTCGGGCGCATTCCTGGATATCGCCAATGAGTTGAACCGCCAGTTCGACTCGGCGGCAGGGGAGTTCGACGTCGAGCGGGTGCGGCCGGTCCGCAACGGCTACCTGGGCAGCTGCGGACTGACCACGCCGCGACTGGACAACGTCCGGCGCACCGTGGAGTTCGCCCTGGAATGCCAGCGCATCATCGAGCGGTTCAACAGCGAGGCATCGCTGAACCTGGCCCTGCGGGCCGGTGTCGATACCGGTGCCGTCAGCAGCGGACTGGTCGGTGATCCCTCCCCGATCTTCGATATGTGGGGAACCGCGGTGAACCTGGCGCACCAGATCAAGGATGGCGTCCCCGATCCCGGCATCTACGTCACGTCGGCGGTCTATGACGCCGTGTCGGATTCGATGACCTTCGAGGCGGCCGGCACCCTCGACGTCAACGGCGCCCAGGTGGCCATCTGGCGTCTTCTGGAGCCGATGCAATGACCTCGCTGCTGTCCTCGCCGTGGTTCCTCTGGGCCGCGGGTATCGCGATCGGATTGCCCCTGCTGCTGATCGTGCTGACCGAGTGGCAGCACACCCTGCGCCGTCGGGGTAGTTCGCTGGTCGGTGCGGTCACTCTGCTGCGCAACTACCTGCTGCCGTTGGCCGCTCTGCTGCTCGCGATGATCGGCGCGACGCAGATGCCGGCCGGGTCGACCCCGGTGCGTATCGTCGGCACGCTGCTGGCCATCGTCATCCTCGTCCTGATGCTGTCCGGGGTCAGGGCCTCGGTGTTCGCCAGCGCCCCGGAAACCAGTTGGCGCCGGCGGATGCCCGCGATCTTCCTCGATGTGATGCGCTTCGCGCTCATCGTCATCGGTGTCGGGTTGATCTTCGCCTATATCTGGGGCGCACACGTCGGGGGACTGTTCACCGCGTTGGGGATCACCTCGATCGTCATCGGCCTGACGCTGCAGAACTCGGTCGGCCAGGTCATCTCGGGACTGCTGATGCTTTTCGAACAGCCGTTCCGGCTGGGGGACTGGATCGAGACCGATACCGCCACCGGCCGCGTCGTGGAGGTCAACTGGCGCGCCGTTCACGTCGAGACCAAGCACGGTTTGCGGGTCATTCCCAACTCGGTGCTCGCCGCGGCGGCGTTCACCAACCAGAGCCGCCCGGCCGGTCAGCATGCGTTGCGGGTCACCAGCGTGTTCGGCGTCGAGGACCGCCCGGATCAGGTCTGCGACATGTTGGTGCGGGCCGCGTCGCAACTGCCGGAGTGCCATCCCGACCTCAGTCCGGTCGCGGTGCCCGTCGGTGGACTCAGGTACAGCACCAAGATTCCGCTGCGTTCGCCGGCCGACGACGGCGAGGCCGAGGCGAGATTTCTGCGCTGGATCTGGTACGCGGCCCGTCGTGAGGGGCTGCATCTCGACGAATCCGTCGACGTGTTCTCCGAGCCGGAACTGGTCGCCCGGGCGATCCGGAGCGTGGTGGCTCCGACGCTCCGGATGAGCGAGGAACAGCAGCGGGCGATGGTGCCGTACGCGACCATCGCCTGCTACGGGTCCGGCGAACTGATCCAGCCCGCCGGGGCTGTGCCCGAGGGAATGTCCTTCATCATGTCCGGCAGGGTTGTGCTGACCGCGGACTCCGGGGACGGCTCCCGCACCGAAGTCGACACCCTCGAGAGCGGCGGTTATCTGGGGCAGAGCACCCTGGTCCGCCATCCCGCCGCGGGTTCGTACTTCGCGCTCGGCGAGGTGACGCTGGTCTACGTCGACCGGGAGGCCATCGAGCGGGTGGTGCAGCGAAGCCCGGCATTGCTCAACGAGTTCGGCCGTTCGATCGACGAGCGCAGTGCTTCGGTGCGGCGGGCGATGGCAACGGGTCCTGCCGACGCGAGCTAGAACGCCCGGCCACCCCGGCGATACGGGGCAGGCCAACACGGCCTCAGGTCGCAACAGCCAGCACCCAGATACTTTTCAGGCCCAGCGCCCCGCGGCCCCGGCACGAAAAACTGAGTAGGTTGTGGTCCACGCCTGCGGTTGGTTTGCTGCCTTTGCGGGAACGAGCAGGCCGATTCGGACCTCAAGATTCCCATCCCACAGAGCCTTACGGACGTAGACGTCCTGTTGACCCCCTGAATTGGGACCCGTTAGGCGGCGTGTCGGGCGAGTGCGATTCCGATGTCGATTTCGAGGGTGCTGGTGTCGCAGCGCTGCCGGGGAGCGATCGGTGGGGCGGTGGAGGTGTGGGTGTCCCCCGTCGGGGTGGTGAGCACGGCCGTGTGGGTGCCGTTGTCGTCGGTGTGGGTTCTGACCGTCCAGCCCGGTGCCTCCTTGGCGTAGTTGCAAGCTTCGCAGCGGCCGTTTCCGTTGCCGGCGGTGGTCGGCCCGCCCCGGGCAGCCGGGGCTGCGTGGTCGGTGTGGCGGATTGGCGCGTCGCAGTATGGCGTTCGGCAGGTTTGGTCGCGCAGTGCGATGAACTGCGCCAGGCCGTCGGGAAACAGCCGGGAGCGTGATTCCATCGCCACCAGCGCGCCCGATCGCGGGTGTCGGTAGAGCCGTCGCAGCGTGGCCCGGGATTGCGGGTCGGCGGCCGCGGTGCTGATGAGTTGGCGCGCCACGGCGGCCGGGATGGGGCCGTAGCCGGGCACGGTTGCCGGTGCGGTGGCCCCGGCCAGCAAGGTGTCGTCGGAGAGCACCAGGTTGACCGAGACGGGTGTGGCGACGGTCGCGGCGCGTCCGGTGAGGCGCTCGACGAGGGTGTCGGCCATGACCTGGCCGCGGCCCCGGCCGTCGCCGCAGGTATCGGCGGCGCGCTTGAGCGCGGCGTAGGCCGAGACGCCCTGGGTCAAGGGGAGTAGCGCGGTCAGATAGGTCATGCAGTCCGGTGCCGGCCGGATGGTGACGGTGCGTTCCCGTTCGGCTCTCACGGCGCGATCGACCACGGCGTGGGGGTCGAGTCGGTAGGCGATCGCGCGGGCCTCGGCGGCCACTCGACGGTCACCCAGGCCGATCAGTCGGCCGGGCTCGGCGCACAATTCGGCGTCGAGGAGGTGGCGGTCGGCCAGATCTAGGCAGGCACTTTCCCGCACGATCAACGTCGCCCGCCATTCCGAGAGTGCTCCGCTACTCAGCGCGGCCAGGGTGTGGGGCATTTCGTGGACCAGAGCCTTGGCGAACCCGAGGTGCCGGTTACCGCGGGCGGGGGAGTCGTGGCGAGCCAGGGCGATCTCCGCGGCCACGCCCCGACCGCGCCGTCTGGCGGGGATTCCGGCC
>SYAB01000377.1 GCA_005787665.1 Actinomycetota bacterium | reverse complement strand
CGCGAGACCGAGGGCATGCACGAAAACGATGCCTTCAAGATCGACACCAAGATCGGCATCGAGGTTTTCCTCTCCGAGGACGCCAAAGAGGGCCCGTTGGCCTTCAAGGAGAAGCGAGCCCCGCAGTTCAAGATGCGCTAGGCCGGAATTGTCGCGGAATGTCGTCGACTATTCCGACAACAAGGTCCGGTCGGGAGTAGGCCGCGTCGCCGAAGGTTCCGCCGAGGTCAATGCCGGGTGGGCCGGCCCCGCGTCGGTGTACCTTCCCAAGCATGAGCGACACGGCCAGGCGGTTTCGCACAGTCGCCTGGGCCACCGGCGTGGTGGGGACCTCGGCACTGCGCCGGATCATCGCGCACCCGCAGCTGGAGTTGGCGGGGGTGCGCGTCTACAGCGACGAGAAAAAGGGCTGCGACGCGGGCGACCTCGTCGGCCTGCCGCCCACCGGGGTGATCGCGACCCAGGACACCGAGGAGATCCTGGCCCTGGCACCGGACTGCATCGTCTACTCGCCGATGCCGTGGGATGTCGAGGAGATGTGCCGCATCCTGAGCGCCGGGATCCATGTCGTCACCCCGTGCCCCTATTGGTTCCCATTCATTCAGGACCCTGAGACCACCGCGCGGCTGACCGAGGCGTGCCGGGCGGGCGGGGTGAACCTGCACGCATCGGGCACCAATCCCGGTGGCGTTGCCGAACGCTTCCCCCTGACGTTCAGCGGATGGTGCAACCGCATCGACCGAATCACCATGACCGAGTACGGCGACTGCCGCGACTACTCGTCCGTGGGGGTGATCCGCGAGCTGATGAACCTCGGCAAGACGCCCGAGGACGCGTTGAACAACCCGATCAAGGCGATGCTGACCTCTTTCTGGTACGAGCCGATCGAGATGATCGCCGAGGGTTTGGGCAGCGAGGTCGTGGACTACGAGCAGCAGCACGACTTCATCCTTGCCAAGGAGACGATCGAGACTGCAGCCGGAATCATCGAGGCGGGCACCATCGGGCTCAACAACTACCGCCACATCGGCCGCACCCGCGAGGGGACCGAAATCGTTCAGGAGCAGGTGTGGTTCATGGACGACGTGTCGATGTCGCGGCTGGAGTCGCGGATGGACATCCCCCGGGCGTCGGGCTGGCGTATCCATATCGAGGGCGACGTGGAACTGGTCGTCGACATCGAGCTCGCTCCGAACCTGACTCAGCCGGAAAAGACCGCCCAGGGTTTGAGCACCGTCGGCTACCACTGCGTCAACGCGGTGCCCGACGTATGCACCGCGCCCGAGCCCGGCATCAAGACGTTCCTCGACCTGCCGATGACCACTGGGCGGATGGGCACCCACCGCACCGCGAATCGGGGCTGACGTGCGGAGCCGGGCCGCGATCCTGCACTCCTACGGCGCGCCGTGGTCGGTGGAGGAGTTCGAACTCGACCCTCCCCTCGCAGGCGAGGTACTCATCCGGGTGGCCGCGGCGGGGCTGTGCCACTCCGACGAGCACCTGCGCTGCGGGTACCTGGCGCCGCCGCCCGACGTCCCCGGACCGCGGCGCCTGCCGACGATCGGCGGGCACGAGGGCAGCGGGACCGTGGTCGAGGTGGGTGAGGGCGTGACCCGGCTGGCGCCGGGCGATCACGTGGTGACGTCGTTCGTCCCAGCCTGCGGTCAATGCCGGTGGTGTGCTTCGGGCGAGGAGTACCTGTGCGACCTCGGTGCGTTGACGCTGCAGCCCGGCATGCCCACCGACGGCACCTTCCGCCACCACACTGCCGACGGCGCCGACCTCGGGCACGTGTCGAAGATCGGCGCCTTCGCCGAACACACCGTTGTGGCCGTCGACTCACTGGTCAAGATCGACCCGCGGATGCCGCTGCTGCCGGCGGCGCTGCTTGCATGCGCGGTGCCCACCGGGTACGGATCGGCTGCCAACCGCGCGGGAGTCCGCGGTGGGGACATCGTGGTGGTGATCGGAGCCGGCGGCATCGGTACCGCCGCGATACAGGGCGCCCGGATCAACGGCGCCGCGATGATCGTGGCCGTGGACCCGGTGGACTTTAAGTTGACGTCAGCGTTGCGTTTCGGCGCCACCCACACCGCCTCCGGTGCCACCGAGGCCCTCGAACTGGTGCGCGAACTGACCCGCGGAACGATGGCCGACGCTGTGGTGGTCTCCCCGGCGTCGATCACCGCCGCCGACGTCGACGCCGCACTGGCGCTCACCCGCAAGGGCGGCACCTGCGTGCTGACGGGCCTGTCCTCGCCGCAGACTGTCTCCGCGGACATGAGAATCCAGGACTTTGTGCTGCTTAACAAGACCCTGTGCGGCACGATTTTCGGCTCCTGCAACCCGAAGTCGGATATCCCGCGACTGGCCGCGCTCTACGCGTCCGGACAGCTGCTGCTCGACGAGATGATCACCCGCCGATACCGGCTCGAGGAGATCAACGATGCGTATCACGATCTGAACGAGGGGAAGCTGATCCGCGGAGTCATCGACTTCGGGATCGCCTGAGTGCCGATGCCCCATCCGCTGTCGGGTATCCGTGTCGTGGAGATCGGTGATCGGATCGCCGCCGCCTACTGCGGCAAGCTGCTTCGCGACGCGGGCGCCGACGTCATCGTCGTCGAACCTGAGGGCGGCTCGCCGCTGCGGCGCAGCGGGCATTTCTTCGACTATCTTGCGGGCGGCAAGCGCAGTGTCGTCGCCACCGCCGGACAGGCGCAGCGGGTCGCGGCGGCCGCCGACATCGTTGTACTGGCCGCCAGCCCGGCCGAGGCCCGCCGGCGCGGAATCGACTGCCGGGCATTGCATACCACCACGCCCGGCGCGGTGGTGGTCACAGTGTCCAACTTCGGCTGGACCGGTCCGTGGGCGGAGTATCCGGCGACTGAGTTCACGCTGCAGGCATGGTGCGGCTCGACCGGGTCACGCGGTGAACCAGACCGCCCGCCGATCGCCGCCGGCGGGGACCTCGGGGAGTTCATCGCCGGGGGGTACGCGGCGTTCTTCGGCTTGACCGGGCTCTTCGGAGCAGCCGGCGCTCAAGTAGACCTCTCGGTGCTGGAGGCGATGTCGGCGTCGATGCAGACCTTCGGCTGGCTGCGCACCGACGTAGCGGGACTCACCTCGTTCAGCCGCTCGACCGAGGTCCCGTCAATCGAGAGGTGCAAGGACGGCTATGTCGGCATGTCGATGGCCACCGACACGCAGTGGCAGAGCTTCTGCGCGATGGTCGGTTGCCCGGAGTTGGCCGCCGACCTGACACTGGGCCTGCAATTGAACAGGTGGCGCAATCGCGACCGAGTCCGCGCCGCGATCGGACCCTGGCTGACCGCCCACACCGTCGAGGAGATCGTCGAGCAGGCCGAGCAGTTCCGGGTGCCGATGGCGGCGATCGGCAACGGCGCCACCCTGCCGCTGATGGACCACTTCGTGGCACGCGGAACCTTCCTGGACAACCCGGCCGGCTTCCGTCAGCCGAGGCCGCCCTGGCTGATGAGCGCGGCCCAGCCGAAGCCCCTCGCCCCGGCGCCGCGACCCGGGGATCTGACGGATCCGTGGCCGCCGCGCAAACCTGTCCCGGCCGCAACGGATCCCGTCCCGATGTCCCAGGCGCTACAGGGGCTGCGGGTGGTCGATCTGACAGCGTTCTGGGCCGGACCGGCCGCCAGCCAGCTCTTCGCGATGCTCGGCGCGGATGTGATCAAGGTGGAGTCCTGCCGGCATCCCGACGGCATGCGCTATTCGGGGACGCTGCGCACCGGGGTGGCGGACTGGTGGGAGTACAGCTGGGTCGCCCACGCGGTCAACACCAACAAGAGATCGCTGACGCTGGACCTGCAGACCGCCCGTGGCAGGGAACTCGTCGGCGCCCTGATCGCGGATGCGGACCTGGTGATCGAGAACTTCCCGGCGCGGGTGATGGAGAATCTCGGGCTGGACTACGACACGCTACGGGCGATCAACGAGAATCTGATTGTGGTGCGGATGCCCGCCTTCGGACTGGACGGCCCGTGGCGCAACCGGGGCGGCTTCGCCATGACCATGGAGCAGATCGCCGGACTGGCGTGGATCACCGGCTACCCCGACGACGTCCCGACCGCGCCGCGCGGCCCATGCGACGGTCTGGCCGCGGTGCATGCCGCGTTCGCCGCGCTGTGCGCGGTGGAGTTCCGCCGCCGCACCGGGAGCGGCCAGCTGGTCGAGGTACCGATGATCGAAACCGTGCTGAACGCCACAGCCCGACAGGTCATCGAGTTCGACGTGTCCGCAACGGTTTTGACCCGCAACGGAAACCGCGGCCATGACGTGGCTCTGCAGAACCTCTATGCCTGCGAAGGTGACGATGCGTGGATCGCCGTCAGCGTGCGCGATGACTCCGACCGGGCGGCCCTGGCCGCGCTACTGGGGCAGCGGGAGATCGACGACGCCGGACT
>SYAB01000376.1 GCA_005787665.1 Actinomycetota bacterium | reverse complement strand
CGTACCCCGAGGCCCCGTCGCCGACGCCGGCGCCGCCCGCCCCGTCGCCGACCAAGGCGCCTCCCGCACCGTCGGGGACCCCGGCGCCCGGGGCGCCCGGGCAGCCCACTGCGCCGCCGGGACCGCCGGATCCGCGCCAGGACCTGGCAGCGCGGATCAAGTTCGAGAAGGAACTGCGCCAGAGCACCAACCAGAACCTGCTGCTGCTCTCGGTGCAGTACATGGCCGGGCGTTGCGACCAGGAGGACGTCCTGGCCGGCAACGACGACCCGAATCTTCCCCTGGTGACGTGCTCGCAGGACAAGAAGTACGTCTACATCCTGGACAAGTCGATCATCAGCGGCGACCAGATCAAGGACGCCACCTCGGGGTTCGACCAGCAGAACGCGGCGTTCGTCGTCGACCTGGAGTTCAAGGATGAGGCCGCCACGACCTGGGGCGACTTCACCGCGGCCAACATCGGTACCCAGACCGCCTTCACCCTCGATTCGCAGGTGGTCAGCGCGCCTCAGATCCGCGAGGCGATCCCCGGCGGACGCACGCAGATCTCCGGCGGCGACCCGCCCTTCACGGCCGATTCCGCCAAGCAACTGGCCAACGTGCTCAAGTACGGGTCGCTGCCGCTGTCCTTCGAGTCCTCGGAGGCCGAAACCGTATCGGCCACATTGGGATTGACCTCGCTGCGGGCGGGATTGATCGCGGGTGCCATCGGCCTGGCCATGGTGCTGGTCTACTCGCTGGCCTACTACCGGGTGCTCGGGTTGCTCACCGCTCTGTCGCTGGTGGCCTCCGGCGCCATGGTCTACGGAATCCTGGTGCTGTTGGGCAGGTACATCAACTACACCCTGGACCTGGCCGGCATCGCGGGTCTGATCATCGGTATCGGCACCACCGCGGACTCGTTCGTGGTGTTCTTCGAGCGGATCAAGGACGAGATTCGCGAGGGCCGCTCGTTCCGGTCGGCGGTCCCGCGTGGCTGGGCCCGCGCCCGCAAGACCATCCTGTCCGGTAACGCCGTCAGCTTCCTGGCCGCCGCGGTGCTGTACTTCCTGGCCGTCGGGCAGGTCAAGGGATTCGCGTTCACCCTGGGCCTGACCACCATCCTCGACGTCGTGGTGGTGTTCCTGATCACCTGGCCGCTGGTGTACCTGGCGTCGAAGTCGCCGACGCTGTCCAAACCGGCCTTCAACGGACTCGGCGCGGTTCAGCAGATCGCCCGTGAGCGCCGCGCAGCCGGGCAGACCGCGGCGGCCGCCGGGACGGGACGGGGACGATGACCGAGACCACCACTGAGATCGACACGACCGATGACTCGCGGTTGCCGCGGCACGGGTTCTTCACCCGGCTCTACACCGGCACCGGGGCGTTCGACGTCATCGGGCGCCGCAAGATGTGGTTCGGCATCAGCTTCCTGATCGTGGCGATCGCTGTCGCCAGCATCGTGCTGCGCGGCTTCACCTTCGGTATCGACTTCGAGGGCGGCACCAAGGTGTCCTTCCCGCGGGGAGGTGCCGCCGGGGAGGCCAGCGTCTCCCAGGTCGAGCAGACCTTCACCGACGCGATCGGCCGGCCGGCGCAGTCCGTGGTCGTGGTCGGCAACGGCGCGACCCAGACCGTGCAGATCCGCTCGGAGACGCTCGACAACGCCGAGACCGAGAAGCTGCGCGACGCCCTCTACGACAAGTTCCAGCCCAAGGGCACCGACGGCAAGCCGAGCAAGCAGACCATCAGCGATTCGGCGGTGTCGGAGACCTGGGGTGGGCAGATCACCAAGAAGGCGCTCATCGCGCTGGCGGTGTTCCTGGTGCTGGTGAGTATCTACATCACCATCCGCTACGAGAAGTTCATGGCGATCTCCGCGCTGGCCGCGCTGGGCTTCGACCTGATCACCACCGCCGGGGTGTACTCGCTGGTCGGTTTCGAGGTGACCCCGGCGACGGTCATCGGCCTGTTGACCATTCTGGGTTTCTCGCTCTACGACACCGTCATCGTCTTCGACAAGGTCGAGGAGAACACCAAGGGCTTCGAGCACACCACCCGACGAACCTTCGCCGAGCAGGCGAACCTCGCCATCAACCAGACCTTCATGCGCTCGATCAACACCAGCCTGATCTCGGTCATGCCGGTGGTGGCGTTGATGGTGGTGGCGGTCTGGATCCTGGGGGTCGGCACGCTCAAGGACCTCGCCCTGGTCCAGTTGGTCGGCATCCTGGTCGGCACCTACTCATCGATCTTCTTCGCCACACCACTGCTGGTCACCCTGCGGGAGCGCACCGAACTGGTGCGCACCCACACCCGCCGGGTGCTCAACCGGCGCAACAAGGCCGCCGCGGCGACCGGGGAGGCGACGGGAACGGAGCAGGCCGGGAGCGAGAAGGCCGGGACCGAGAAGGCTGAGACCGAGAAGGCCGAGACCGACAAGGCCGAGACGGTGTCTGCCGAGGCGGCCACCGCCAAGCCGCAGCCCGGGGTGCGACCCCGGCGGCCTGCCGGCAAGCGGGAACGTTAGGCCGCATGTGGCAGTGAGGCGCCGCGCTGCCGTCGCGGTGGCAGCCCTGATCACCGTCGCGGTCCCCGCCGTGCTCACCGGGTGCGCGGGAAGTGCGGCCGAGCAGGTCAACTATGCGGTCGACGGCGTGTTGACCAGCTACAACACCAACACGGTGCCGGGGGCGGCCTCAGCCGGTCCGCAGGCCTTCGCCCGGGTTCTGACCGGCTTCAGCCTGCACGGACCGGACGGGCAGGTGCTGGCCGACAACGACTTCGGATCGGTGTCGGTGGTCGGCCGGGAGCCGCTGATGCTGGACTACCAGATCGCCGACGACGCGGTGTACTCCGACGGCAAGCCCGTCACCTGCGACGATATGGTGCTGGCCTGGGCGGCCCAGTCGGGCCGGTTCCCAGGTTTCGACTCGGCGAGCCGGGCCGGCTATCTCGATGTCGCGGGCATCGAGTGCCAGCCCGGTCAGAAGAAGGCCCGGGTGAACTTCCTGCCCGGCCGCGCGATCGTGGACTACCCGCAGATGTTCACCGCCACCTCGATGATGCCCTCGCACGTGATCGGCGATGTTCTCGGCATGGACGTCACCGCTGCCGTGCAGAGCGGCGACCTCGCGGCGATAGGCCGGGTGGCGGAGGCCTGGAACACCATCTGGGAGCTCAAGCCCGGATTGGACGCCGAGGCCCTCAAGCGGTTCCCGTCTTCGGGCCCGTACCGGATCGACGCGGTGCTCGAGGGCGGCGCGGTGGTGCTGACCGCCAACGACCGGTGGTGGGGCGCCAAACCGGTGACATCCCGGATCACCGTCTGGCCGCGCGGTGTTGACGTCCAGGACCGGGTCAACAACGGCAGCTTTCACGTCGTGGACGTGGCGACGGGATCCTCGGGAACCTTGACCACGCCCGACGACTACCAGCGCACCGAGATCGCAGCGGGCGGTATCGAGCAGCTGATCTTCGGCGCGCAGGGTCCGCTGGCCACCCCGGAGGCCCGCCGGGCGGTGGCTTCGTGTACCCCGCGGGATGTGATCGCGACCAATGCCGCGATGCCGATCGCCAACGCCCGGCTGAGCCCGGTCATCGACGACGCCTACTCCGTCCTGGAGTCCGGGCCGCTGTCGGACCAGTACAACCTCGCCAACCCCGAGGCTGCGGCGGCCGCCGTCGAATACCAACCGATGACCGTGCGGATCGGCTACCAGTCGCCCAACCCCCGACTGGCCGCCGCGATCGCCGCGATCACCCAGGCGTGTTCGGCGGCCGGGATCACGGTGACCAGTCTGGCCACCGAGAACCGGTCCGCAGGCACTGCGCGACGGCCAGATCGACGTCCTGCTGGCCAGCACCGGCGGTGCGGCCGGTAGCGGGTCCACCGGCTCCTCGGCGATGGATGCCTACGCGCTGCACACCGGCAACGGCAACAACCTGCCCGGATACGCCAACCCGCAGGTCGACGGCATCATCGCGGCACTGGCTCTTACGACCGACCCCAAGGAACAGGCCCGGCTCATCGGTGATGCTGCCCCGATTCTGTGGACCGATATGCCGACCCTGCCGCTGTACCGCCAGCAGCGCACCCTGCTGGCCGCGAAAAAGATGTTCGGCGTCGAGGCCAACCCCACCAAATGGGGCGCCGGCTGGAACATGGACCGCTGGCGGCTGGAGCCATGAACCCGCCGGACCGCGGGCCCGATGCCGTCGCTGCGGTCATCACCGCATTGACCCGCAATGTGACGGATTTCCCCGAACCCGGGGTGCTGTTCCGGGACCTGACCCCGGTGCTCGCCGATGACCGCGGCTTCGCGGTGGTGACCGGCGCGCTGGCCGATGTGGTGGCCGGGGCGGACCTGATCGCCGGGATCGACGCCCGGGGGTTTCTGCTCGGCGGGGCCGTCGCCCAGCGGCTGGGGGTGGGTGTTCTGGCGATCCGCAAGGGCGGCAAGCTGCCCCCGCCCGTACACGGCCGGACCTACATCCTCGAATACGGCACCGCGACGCTGGAGATTCCCGCGACGGGCATCGACCTGGCCGGCCGCCGGGTCGCCGTCGTCGATGACGTGCTGGCGACCGGCGGCACCCTGGTCGCGGCGTGCGAACTGCTGGCCGCCGCGTCAGCCGAGGTGACGGGGGCGGCGGTGGTGATGGAACTGGCCGCACTCGGCGGGCGTGGCCGGCTGGCACCGCTTCCGGTACACAGCCTGCAGGTGCTGCAATAGGCGATATCCTCGGACCACGGGGATCGGAGGTGGCGATGGCAGACGAGCCGAGTGGTGCGCAGAACGTCGCCGTCACCCAGCCGGTGCCGATAGCAGAGTTCCCCGGGGGGCAGCCGGAGCCCGCCAAGAACGCCAGCAGCGCCTCGCGCCGTGTCCGGGCCCGGCTGGCCCGGCGGATGACTGCGCAGCGCAGCGCCATCAGTCCGGTGCTCGAGCCCCTGGTCGCGGTGCACCGCGGGATCTATCCCAAGGCGGACCTGTCGATTCTGCAGCGGGCCTACGAGGTGGCCGAGGAGAAGCACGCCACCCAGTTGCGCCGATCGGGGGACCCCTACATCACCCACCCGCTCGCCGTCGCCAACGTG
>SYAB01000375.1 GCA_005787665.1 Actinomycetota bacterium | reverse complement strand
CAACACCGAGCGGGTGCTGCGCAACGCCGCCGTCGACCGCCTCCTGGAGAAGGAGAAGACCCTGGGCGACAAGCTGGGCTTCGCAGACATCATCGACGAGGTGGCCGGGGTCTATCCGAAGATCATGACGGAGGGCGCCATGGACTCCGGCGCCTGGAGTTGCGGCATGGTTGCCGGTCTGATCCACGACGTGCCCACCGTGGCAGAGCTGATCGGTCGCATCATGGCCGAGGCCGAGTCTCTCATCGTCGGGCGCCTGGCGGGCTTCGTGGCGGGGGAGGTGTAGCCGGAGGACAACCAGCCGCTCGCATGCCGCCATCGTGTCACTGCCCCCCACTACACTCGCACATATGTTCGATACCGGTCTCCACTCCGCCAGCGACGCCGCTGTAGTGGCGGCCATCGCGGACCTTGCGCGCGAGGAGGCCAAGACCGCGGCCAGGCGCATCGCGGCGATCAATGAGCTGGTGCGCCGACGCTGCGGTGATGAGGAGAGTGCCTACTGGGCCTGCGACTCCTGGGACGCCACCGCCGCCGAGATCGGCGCGGCACTGGGAGTCAGCCGGGGGCGGGCATTCGGGGATATGCACCTCGGTCTCTCGCTGCGCCATCGCCTGCCGAACGTGGCGCGCTTGTTCGCCGAGGGCCTGATCAGCCATCGGGTGTGCGCCGCGATCGTCGACCGCACCGACCTCATCCAGGATGAGGCCGCCCTTGGCCTCATCGATACCGCCACCGCCGAGCACGCCCGGTCATGGGGGCTTCTGTCCGCCTACAAACTCGAGAAGGCCATTGACACGTGGGTGGCCCGCATCGATTCGGGCGCCCTTCACCAGACACGGTCGAGGGCTCGGGATCGCGACGTCCAGTTCGGCGCCCGGGACGATACGCCGGGCGCGACCTCGGTCCGTGGTCGGCTCTACGCCACCGACGCCGCCCTGCTCGACCGGCGCCTCATGCAGATGGCCCGCAGCGTCTGCGAGGACGACCCCCGGACCACCGGTCAGCGCCGCGCCGATGCGCTCGGTGCGCTGGCCGCCGGCTCAGATCGACTGGCCTGTCGATGCGGCGCGTCGACGTGCACCGCGGCGGAGGACGACGGCCGCGCCGCCGGGGTCGTCGTGCACGTGGTGACCGATGCCGATATCGACCGCATCGTGCCGGACCCCGCGATGTCCGGCGAAGGTATCGACGTCTGCGACTCTCCCGACGATCCGACGGCCGCGGCGCCGACGGCGCCGACGGCGGTTTTGACCGGGCGTGGCGGCGCAGTGCCCGCACCGCTGGTGGCCGAGCTGATCCGCGGGGGTGCCACCGTGCGGCATGTGCGGCGGCCATCCGACGAGCCCGAATCGGGGTACCGCCCGTCGGCTGCGCTGGCGGAGTTCGTGCGTTTCCGCGACCTCACCTGCCGGTTCCCGAATTGCGATGTGCCCGCCGAGTTCTGCGATATCGACCACACCATCCCGTGGCCGTACGGCCCTACCCATCCGTCAAACCTCAAGTGCGTGTGCCGGAAAGAACACCTGCTGAAGACGTTCTGGGACGGCTGGTCGGATGTTCAGTTCCCCGATGGCACCGTCGAGTGGACCTCTCCGACCGGCGCAACGTACGTGACGCGCCCCGGCTGCCAGGTCCTGTTCCCGCGATGGAATGTCACGACGGGTCCGTTGCCACCGTCGCCCGGGCCGCGCCCCCCGAACGCGGCCACGCTGATGATGCCGACCCGAAAACGCACGCGAGCCCAGAACCGGGCCCGCTACATCGAGCGCGAACGCGCCCTCAACGACCGACCGCCCTCGTTCTGACCCGTTCCGACCCGTTCAGTCGGCTTTAGCGCTCGTCCTCCAGCAAGCCACCGATTGCGGTCTGGGCTTTGCGCACGCACTCCAGCACGAGGGCCAGTCGATCGTCACCGGGTGAGTCGCGTTGGGCCGCCAGCCACTCCAGCAGCCGTTCAGTCTGCAACAAGCGCATATCGGCGAGAGCGAGAGCAAACTCCGGAGACATGCCGGACGGCTGACCCATGGGCCCCAAGCTAATCAGCGTGCAGGACGAGGTCATCGTTTCCCCCGAAACATAGGGAACCTATCTTTTCCCGTCCATGTCAGCCGACCCCGCGGCTCAGCCAACTGACCTCGCCGGCATCACCGCCGTCACGATAGGCCTCCAGAGCGTCGTCCCAGGCGGTGCCCAGCACGGTGTCGAGTTCCGCGGCCAGCGTGTCGGCCCCCGCCGACATCAACGTGCGCAGCCGCATCTCGCCGACCATCACGTCGCCGTTGGCGCTCATCGCACCGCTCCACAGGCCCAGTTGCGGGGTGTGGCTGTAGCGCTGACCGTCGACACCGGGGCTCGGGTCCTCGGTGACCTCGAAGCGCAACACCGACCAGGACCGCAGGGCATTGGCCAGCCTGGCACCGGTGCCCACCGGACCGACCCAGTTGGTGACCGCCCGCAGTTGCCCCGGCATGGCCGGCTGCGGGGTCCACTTCAAATTCGCCCCCGCTCCGAGGGTCGACGACAACGCCCACTCGACATGTGGGCACACCGCCGCGGGTGAGGCGTGCACATACACCACGCCTGTCGTCGCGTCGGCGAACTGATTCGACGCACGCATCACTTGCTCCTTCGGCTTCCACTAGGGACGTCTTCCCCAACGACCTGGTGTTTACCGACGATGCAATTGTGTCGTACGTGGCTATTGTGCCCTTTGAGACCAGAGTTGCGCTAGTGCGGACCGAACTCTCTTAGAACTCTGTTAGAGAGCGCAGGCCAGAGTGGTTTGGCCCAATCGCCGAAGTCCCGTTCGGTCAGCACGACCAGGGACAACGCCGCGACCGGATCGACCCACAGGAAGGTGCCGGTCTGGCCGAAGTGGCCGTAGGTGCCCGCCGAGTTCGCCTCGCCGGTCCAGTGCGGGGATTTGGCGTCCCGGATCTCAAAGCCCAGCCCCCAGTCATTGGGCCGTTGCATTCCGAACCCCGGCAGCACCCCGTCCAGACCCGGAAACTGCACACTGGCGGCCTCGGCATGCAGTTGCGCCGACACCGTGCGGGGCGCGAGCAGGTCCCCGGCGAAGGCGGCGAGATCGGTGACCGTCGAGACCGCCCCGAAACCGGCCTCCGCCGCACCGCCGTCCAGGCGAGACGCAGTCATGCCGAGCGGCTCGAAGACCGCCTCGGCCAGGTAGCGGCCGAAGGCGATCCCGGACTCCCGCTCGATCGTCTCGGCCAACACCGCGAACCCGTAGTTGGAGTAGACCCGCCTCGTACCCGGCGCCGCCTGAACCTCCGCGGAGTTCATGGCCAAGCCGGAGGCGTGTGCGAGCAGGTGACGCACGGTGGCACCAGCCGGGCCGGCGGGGGTGTCGAGCTCGATCACGCCCTCCTCGACGGCAACCTGGGCGGCGCGGGCCACCAGGGGCTTGGTCACCGAGGCCAGCCGGAACACCCGGCTGAGATCACCGCGGGCGGCTAGCACCCCGGCCGGGCCCACCACCGCCGCGGCGGCGTTCGGGACGGGCCAGTCGTCGATCACATCCAGAGCCGCGGGCACCCGCTGAGCCTAGTTCGCACTGGCCAATCGGCTGACCGCCCGACCCACGTCCGCCGCGAATGACTCGGGGTCCAGACCCGGACTGAGACCCAGCGCCCACTGACTGACTTCGATGGCACCGTGCGCCGTGGCCCACCCGAGGAGGGCCCGCCGGGCCGCCTCCTGCGCCGAGATTCCCGCGTCGACGGCGTTGACGGCCTCGACCAGCCGGCCGAACGTACCCAGTGCCGCCTCGCGAAGTGCCGCGGCCTCAGCCCCCTCGACCCTGGACGGGGGTGTCCGGAACATCAGCCGGTAGTGAGTGGGGTGGCGCAATGCGAACAACACGTAGGCGGTTACCAGTCGCTCCAGCCGGTCACGGGCAGATCCGGGACCGGCCAGCACCTCGAGTTGGACCTCCCCGAGTGACTCGAAACCGTCGCGGGCGACGGCGGCGAGCAGGGCGTTCTTGTCGGCGAAGTGGTGATAGGGCGCCGCCGGTGACACGCCTGCACGCCTGGCCACCGCCCGCAGCGTCACCTCATCAGCATCGGATTCGGCGATCAGTTCGAGCGCCGCCGACATCAGCGCCTGGCGGAGATCACCGTGATGCTGACCTACGCCGCGCGCCATGACGGCCAAGATTGACAACGCTTAACTTGTTTGTCAAGGTCGAGGTGAACATCGTTTAACTCTTGGAGTACACCATGCGCCACCACGCACACGCGGCATTCACCGCCCACGGACGGCCCGTCACAGTGCACGCACTGCACGCCGGGACAGTGACCGTCAAGCGCTGCCATGCCACGTGCTGCCTGCCGGAGAGCACGCCCACCACGCTGAGACTGTTGGCCATCCTGACCGATCGCCGCTTCGCGGAACCGATGCCGATATGGAGTTACGCCATCGAGCATCCGGAAGGACTCTTCGTCGTCGATGCGGGAGCATCGGCCACCTACAACGATCCGGAATCCTGGCAGGGCGCTCCGCGGCGGGATTCGGTGATCAGGTCGTTCATCAAACTCGACGTCGGCGACTCCGCAACCGTGCCGGACCGGCTTCGTCAGATAGGTCTGTCGGCCACGCAGGCGCGCGCCCTGGTGTTGACCCATCAGCACATCGACCACACCGGTACCGTCCCCGACTTCACCGGCGTCGACGTCTGGACCACCCGGGCGGAGGACGCCGCCGCGCCTCGCATCGGCGCACTGCAGTGGCGCTGGCGAAACGCAGATACGCGTTTCCGCTATGTGGACGACGAGGGGTCTGAGACTGCTCTGGGGACCGCTGTGGACCTGACCGAGGACGGGAGCCTGACCGCGATACACACACCCGGCCACACCCCGGGCTCCGTCAGTGTCAGATTGCGTGCCGACCAGACCGACATCTGGTTCAGTGGTGACACCTCGTTCACCGCAGCCGGGATGAACCCGACATCGCCCACCGCGGGAATCCACAGCGATATGGCCAAGGTCCGAACTCTGCAAGCCCGACTCAAAGACGCCGGGCTGATCCTCCCGTCCCACGACCCGGACGTACCGGAACGTCTCACCGCGGCAGCGAATCCACCCGGCCTGGCACGCTAAAGTCTGGGGCCATGAGCCAGACGGTGCGCGGCGTGATCTCCCGGAGCAAGGGCCAACCCGTCGAGTTGGTCGACATCGTGATCCCCGACCCCGGGCCCGGCGAGGTCGTCGTCGCCGTGCAGGCCTGCGGGGTGTGCCACACCGACCTCACCTACCGCGAGGGCGGCATCAACGACTCCTACCCGTTCCTGTTCGGTCACGAGGCCGCCGGTGTCGTGGAGACGGTCGGCGCGGGGGTCACTCATGTGACTCCGGGCGACTTCGTGATCCTCAACTGGCGCGCGGTGTGCGGACAGTGCCGGGCCTGCAGGCGCGGGCGGCCCTGGTACTGCTTCGCCACCTTCAACGCCGAGCGGAAGATGACCCTGACCGACGGCACCGAACTGACCCCGGCCCTGGGCATCGGAGCCTTCGCCGATAAGACCCTGGTGCACGAGATGCAGTGCACCAAGGTCGATCCGGAGGCCGACGCCGGCGTGGCGGGACTGCTGGGGTGCGGCGTGATGGCCGGGATCGGAGCGGCGATCAACACCGGCGCTCTCACCCGCGATGACACCGTCGCCGTGATCGGCTGCGGCGGCGTGGGAGACGCCGCCATCGCCGGGGCGGCGCTTGTCGGGGCGAGGACGATCATCGCCGTCGACACCGACGACACCAAGCTCGCCTGGGCGCGGGAGTTCGGCGCCACCCACACCGTCAACGCCCGGGAACTCGACGTCGTGGAGACCATCCGCGATCTGACCGACGGCGTCGGTGCGGACGTGGTGATCGACGCCGTCGGCCGCCCGGAGACCTGGACGCAGGCATTCTACGCCCGCGACCTTGCCGGAACCGTTGTGCTGGTGGGCGTTCCGACCCCGGACATGCGCCTGGAGATGCCGTTGGTCGACTTTTTCTCCCGTGGCGGATCCCTGAAGTCGTCCTGGTACGGCGACTGTCTGCCCGAGCGCGACTTTCCCACCCTGATCGACCTCTACCGGCAGGGCCGTCTCCCGTTGGAGCGTTTCGTCTCCGAACGCATCGGCCTCGAGGATGTCGAGGAGGCCTTCCACAAGATGCATGCCGGTGAGGTTCTGCGCTCCGTGGTGGTGCTGTCATGACCGGCATCCAGCGGGTCGTCACGCACGGCACCTTCGAACTCGACGGCGGCAGTTGGGAAGTCGACAACAACGTCTGGATCGTGGGCGGTGACGCGAACGTCATCGTCATCGATGCCGCCCACGATGCGCAGGCCATCGAGGATGCCGTGGCCGGACGCAACGTGGTCGCCGTGATCTGCACCCACGGTCACAACGACCACATCACCGTCGCCCCGCGACTCGGCGCCGACCTCGACGCGCCGGTACTGCTGAACCCGGCCGACACCATGCTGTGGGAGATGACGCACGGCGACAAGGAGTTCCGTCCGCTGAGCGACGACCAGGTGCTGTCCGCCGACGGAATCGAGTTACGGGCGATCGCCACCCCGGGGCACTCCCCCGGGTCAACCTGTCTCTACGCCCCGGCGCTGGGTGCGGTGTTCTCCGGCGACACGTTGTTCTGCGGCGGACCCGGCGCGACCGGGCGTTCCTTCTCGGACTTCCCGACGATCCTGCGGTCGATCAAGGACGAACTCGGCGCGCTGCCCGCCGACACGGTGGTCTACACCGGCCACGGCGACTCCACCACGATCGGGGGCGAACTGATCAATTACGACGACTGGGTGGCCCGCGGCAGCTAGTCCAGCTGTGCGGAGCTGCGCGGATCGACGATCACCTTCGCGTGTTTCTCCGGGTCGCCGAGCGCGGTGAACGCCCCGGCCACGCCGCCCAATCCCACCTTCCCGGTGATCAGCGGGGTCGCCTCGAGTTTTCCGTCGGCCAGCATGTGCAGGCTGTCGTAGAAGTCCAGCGGGGTGTAGCCGAAGACGAACCGCACGTCCAGTTCCTTGGCAAGCGCCATCGTCGGCCTGATCCGGTCGGCGCCCATGCAGACCCCGACGACGATGACCCGGGAGTTCAGTGGCGCATCCGCCATCACGCCGTCGATCATGCCGGGCACACCGACGCACTCGAAGATCACCGGCCGCTTGGGCCCGGCCGCGCCGGTCGCCTCCGCGGCCCGGTACACATGCGACCAACCGGGCAGCCTGCGCAGCTTGTCCATCGAGGCCAGCGCCAGTTCGTAGAGCTGGGGCGCCGCGGTGATCACACCCTTGGCGGTGACCTTGGCATACGGCGAGTCCACCGCCGGGTCGACGACGACGTCGGCACCGAGGCGGCGCGCCAGCTCGCGCCGGGCCGGCGAGAAGTCACTGGCGAGGACGGTGCCCACGCCGGCGGCCTTCAGCTGACAGATCACCCCCAGCCCCACCGGTCCGCAACCCAGCACGATCGCGGTGTCGCCTTTGCTCACCTCGGCACGGCGCACGGCGTGCAGGGCCACCGCCATCGGCTCTGTGAGCGCGGCGATATCGGCCGACAGGCCATTGGGCACCGGGAAGGTCAGCGACGCCTCGACCAGCACCCGTTCCGCGTATCCGCCGGGCGCCAGCGGCGAGAACCCGGTCAACTGGACACCGCCGTGGGATCGCACCAGCGGGAAGGAGACCACGGTCATGCCCTCCCGGAGTTTCTTGGGAGTCTTGCGCCCGCGTTCGGTGATCACACCGCAGAATTCGTGCCCCATGACCGTCGCGGTCTCGCCGCGCATGAAGTCCGGGTAGCCGACGCCTTCCATGACATCGGTGAGATCGTCGGCGTGATCCTTGGCGTGCAGGTCCGACCCGCAGATCCCGCAGGCCCGCACGTCGAGCACCAGCTGACCCCCGGCCGGACGGGGATCGGGCAGATCGACCACGGACAACGTTCCCTGCGAGCAGCTGACAGCCTTCACAACGGGGAGTCTAGGCCGTCATCTCCCCTCGAGGATCCGGCGCTTCTCGGCGTTGAACTCCGACTCGGTGAGCGCACCGGAATCCCGCAGTGCCGCAATCGTCTTCAGCTGCTCGAGGCGAACGCCCTCGTCGGTGGGGATATAGGGATCCGCGGCCTCCGCAGGTTTCCCCGCGGCGCGGCCGCGACGCCGGAACCACCACATCGCGATGGCCAGATCGACGCTGACGACCGACAGCGCGACGAACAGCCAGAGCGGACCCTCGACGGACCGGGTCTGCCCGAACGACAGATGCGGGTCGACGTAGCCGTTCACCGGCCCCTCCGCGACGACCCGGTAGTCGCCCTCGGTGGCGACCTTCATGAACCAGACCCGGCGATGGGCGTCGTCGCCGATCACAACCGTCTCGCCGAGATCCTCGGTGACCAGCGGGTCGCTGACGCCGTCCGGCGGGGTGATGTCCATCGTCAGCGGCGGAACCCGCATTCCCCGGCCCTGATGGTCGCGAACGTGGAAGCTGACGATGGCCTCACCCGCGGGCAGTCGCACGATGCCCGTCCCGGGTATCGGCACCTCCCCGTAGTTGCCGTACCTCTCCCCGGCGATGCCGATCGCCGCGGTGGTGATCAATCCGCCGACCGAGACGGCCACCAAGAGGCCGACCAGGATCGTCAGGACATGCCGCGCACGCATCCGCCGAGTGTGCCACGGAGGGGTTTGCCGCGCGGCCACCGACGACTACGGTCGCCTCAAGACACCCGAGGAGGTTGCGATGTCCCCCGAGAAGCCAGACCGTCACGCCGGTGGCCCGCTCACCCGGTTCGCCGTGCGCTACTGGGTGGCCGTCGCGCTGATCGCCCTGGCCGGAGTCTTCATCGGACAGAACCGCGACCGCCAGAGCGTGCACCTGCTCTGGATCACGGTGGATTCCCCGATGTGGCTCCTGCTGGCCGCCATGCTCTTCGTCGGAGTGATCGTCGGTCTGCTGCTGCACCGCCGAAGGACCTAGCGCCGTGCGCGAGTCCAGCATCGTGGTGCGGCCCCAGCCGATGGAGAGCGCCACCTACACCGCCTCCTCGCGACTTCAGGCCTCCGGGTTGGATTCCGGCATCAGGCTTTTCGAACAGGCGGCCAGGGTCGTGCCGTTACCGCCACCGCCACAGCCGGTCTCGATCGCCGACTACGGGGCGGCCAATGGGTACAACTCGCTCCTGCCGGTGGGCGCTGCGGTCGGCGCTCTGCGGGCCCGCACCCGCGCCGACCACCCCATCCTGGTCACCCATACCGACCTGCCGGACAACGATTTCACCGCGCTGTTCACCACCCTCGCCGAGGACCCGGACAGCTACCTGGCCAGGGATGCCGCGACCTTCGCCGCCGCGGTGGGCCGGTCCTTCTACCAGCAGATCCTGCCCTCGGAAAGTATTGCGCTGGGATGGAGTTCGTGGGCCACCCACTGGCTGAGTCGCGTTCCCGCGCCAATCCCCGACCACATCCACATCGCGCACAGCACCGACGAACAGGCCCACCGCGCCTACGCTCACCGGGCCGCCCTGGACTGGCACGACTTCCTGGCTTTCCGTGGCCGCGAACTGGCGCCGGGCGGACGCCTCGTGGTGCTGACGTTGGGCCTCGACGACGACGGCCTGCCCGGGTTCGCCGGGGTGATGGCCGCCATGCTGGCCGGGCTGCACGGCATGGCCGACGCCGGCACGCTGCGCCCCGAGGAACTCCTGCGGATGGCCATCCCGACGGTCGGCCGCACCGAGGAGGACCTCCTCGCCCCGTTCGCGCCGTCGGGCCGCCTGGAGGGCCTCTCGGTGGAGCACCTCGAACTGTTCGACGCCGGGGACCGGTTCTGGGCGCGCTACGAATCCGACGCCGACGCCGAGGCGCTGGGCGCGGCCTGGGCGGGCTTCGCGCGGGCCGCGATCTTTCCCACCTTGACCACCGCACTCGAGGGCGGGCCATCCGGCGCGCGGGCGGCCGCGTTCGTCGACACCCTTGAGGCCGCGATGACCGCGCACCTCGCCGGGTTGCCCCGGCCGATGACCATCCCACTGGCCGCGATGGTCTTCGTCAAACACTCCCGGTGAGCCGCGGGGGCAGTCGGCCTGCGCAGCGCCGCACTCAGCGAATGGTGCCGTGCCCGGCGATCAGCGGCAGGTCCAGGGCCGTCACCCACCCGGGCGGCAGGTCGTTGACCGCCGGGACGGCGTTGAGCGCCCGCAGGCCGGTGGCCAGACAGCCGGCCGTGGCGGCGTCGCGCCCGGAACCGTCGGTGAACCGGAACGCGGTCTCCTGGAAGATGCTCGGCGTTCCCTCGATATCGACGCGGTAGACGTCATCGGAGTCTCCCGACGGCCAGTCCGGGGCGGCGTCGTGGCCGATCCGGTTGACGTGCTCGAGTTGGATGCGGGTCTGACCCTGATAGACGCCGTTGATGGTGAATCGGACCGCGGCCACCCGGCCGGGTTCGATGACGCCCTTGACGGTGCGGCGTGGGGTGTCGGTCACCCACTTGTCCCAGGTGGTGGTGATCTCGTCGAGTTCGATGCCGGCCGCGTGGGCAATCATCGGCACGGTGGCTCCCCAGGCGAACACCAGGATGTCGCTGTTCTCCAGCAGCGGGGTGAACTCGGGTTCGCGGCCGATGCCCATCTCGAACTCGTAGTCGCCCTCGTAGTTGGTGTAGTCCAGCAGTTCGGAGGCCCGCACGCGGCGTACTTCCGAACACAGGCCCATCAGCGTCATCGGGAACAGGTCGTTGGCGAACCCGGGATCGATACCGGTGGTGAAACAGGACGCCCCACCCTCCTCGCAGGCCGCGGTGATCGGCTCGATCCAGTTCGGCGGGTTCAGGTGCATCGCGGGCCAGACCCACGGTGTCATCGCCGTCGAGCAGACGTCGATGCCGGCCCTCAGGAACCGTCCGATCAGGTCGATGTTGGCGTCGGCGTGCGCGGCGGTGGGCCCGTAGTGCACCAGCGCGTCCGGTCGCAGCGCGATCAGCGCGTCGACGTCGTCGGTGGCGGCGAGACCGACGGGTTCCGGCAGCCCACAGATCTCACCGACGTCGCGGCCCACCTTCTCCGGGTTGCTCACCCCGACGCCGACCAGGTCGAACTCCGGGTGCCGCAGCACCTCGGGGATGACCATCTTCCCGACGAAACCCGTACCGTAGACGACGACCCGCTTGACCATCTCAGTGACTCTCCTTGGCGCGCAGCGCATATCGACGCTCCGCATATTCCAGATCGTCGCGCCACAGCCGGGTGGCGGCGATCTTCATCAGCGGCTGGATGATCGGGGCCGCCCGCAGCGCGTACCGGAAACCCGCGAGGTCGGACTGGGCGAGGGTTCGGCCGTCCTCGGCCAGCCGGGACTCGATGTGGCGGAAGCGGCGGAGGAACTTGGCGTTGGCCTCGCGCAGGGCGTCCTCCGGATCGATGTCCAGGTCCCGGGCGATGTTGGCCATGACGAAGAGGATGTCGCCAAACTCTTCTTCGACTTTTTGCCGGTTGGTCTGATCATTGGCGCCGCGCGGATCGGCTGGAAT
>SYAB01000041.1 GCA_005787665.1 Actinomycetota bacterium | reverse complement strand
GCTCCAACGTCCTGTTGATCAGCAACGACACCCAGCTCTACAACGGCCTGACGCTGGAAGAGACCGGGTACGCCTACCAGTTCATCCCGGCTGCCCGAAACCAGGTGTTCTTCATCGGCTCCGAGGTCACCAACATCCCGACCGCTGCGGTCTACGCCAACAGCGAGAACTACGTCAACTACATGTCGGTGAAGTCGTGGGATTCCCCCGGTCGCTGGACCACGAACTACTCGGCGATCTCGATGTACGACGAGAACACCGACAAGTGGGTTCTGCAGAGTTCGAGTGTGCGCTCCGCGGGCTGGTTCCGCTCCTCGACCCCGTACGTCGCGGGGAGCCAGAACTTCCAGCAGATGGCCTACGTGCTGCAGCCGGAAGAAAAGGTCGCCCCCGGGGAGACCCGCTACATCTACGCGTTCGGCACCCCGGCCGGCCGGCAGGGCTCGGCGTTCCTGTCCCGGGTGCCCGAGGGCGCCATCACCGACCTGGGGCAGTACGAGTACTGGGACGGCGGCAGCTGGGTGCGCGACAAGCCCGCCGTGGCCGCGCCCATCATCGGCGACTCGCCGAACTCCAGCGGTCTGTTCGGCTTCGTCAAGGACCTGGCAAACAACCCGAAGTTCTTCGGCGGCTGGTTCGCCGGGCTGTTCGGCGCGAAGACCGGCGGCAACGTCAGCGAGATGTCGGTCCAGTACAACGAGTACCTCGACAAGTACGTCGTGCTGTACGGCAACGGCGCCAACAACGTCATCCTGCGCACCGCCGACACCCCGGAGGGGCCATGGTCGGATCCGGTCACGCTCGCGACCTCAATCCAGTACCCGGGGCTCTATGCGCCGATGATCCACCCGCTCTCGGGCACCGGTGATCTCAAGGACTCCAACGGTGACCCCGACGAGTCCAACCTGTACTGGAATATGTCGATCTGGAGCAATTACAACGTCGTTCTGATGCAGACCGACCTGAGCCCCCTCGCTCCCGTCACCGCACTGGTCTAAGTGGCCTTCTCCCCGACCGCCGTGGGACGTGCCGGCGGACTTGCGGTCGCCCTCGGCATCGGACTCGGCATCGGACTCGGCACGGCGGCCCTGGCCGCCGCAGCCCCGGCCTGGGCCGATGACAGCCGGGGGGACCGCGACTCGGTCAGTTCCCCGGCGCGACGATCCGCCGACAGCGCCGGCACCGCCGAGAGCGCCGGACCGCGCTCGAGGGCCGTCGCCGCCCGCACCCCGGCCGCCTCAGCCACGTCAACCACCTCGGCCACCGCCCGTCGGGGGCGCAGCGCCGCACCCCCGACGGTGTCGACCGCCGCGGTGGCCCAGCCCAGGCTGATGCTGACCCCCACCGGTCAGGGCCGCTACCCGCTGAAGAGTGGCTCCACCGGTGCCGCCGAACTGAGCGGGATCACCTACGGCGGCGGCTCCACCTACTACGCAGTGGGCGACAACGGCGCCACCTCCATCTTCCAGCTCGCCACCGTATTGGCCGCGGGGTTCGGCTGGGTCAACTCCGCCACCATCGCCGGCGCCATCAGCGCGCCGGGAATGGGTAGTGATGCCGAGGGCATCGCGCTGCGCCCCGGCACCGGCACCGCCTGGATAGCCGACGAATCCACCTCCACCATAGGCGAATTCAGCCTCGCCACCGGGGCCAGGGTCGGCGCCGTCCCGGTGCCCGAGATCTATCGGCCGGCCAACGTGCAGAACAACTTTGGCCTGGAGGCGCTCAGTTTCGGAGCGGGACGGCTCTGGACCGCCAACGAGGAGGCCCTGAAGTCCGACGGCGCGCTGTCCACCACCCGGTCGGGAACCTGGGTCCGCCTGCAGGAGTTCGGCGGCGAGGATGTCGCGGCGCTGGCGCAGTACGCCTACCGCACCGAGCGGATCAGTGCCCTCTCGCCGTTCACCACCGCCGAGCGCAGCGGACTGGTCGATCTGCTCGCACTTCCGGACGGGCGGGTGCTGGCCCTCGAACGGGAGTTGGGCGGCTTCCTGCCCTCCTTCCGGTCGCGGGTCTACCTGCTCGACTTCACCGGCGCCACCGACGTGTCGGCCCTGCCGAGCCTCGCCGACGGCGGCTTCACGCCGGTGGCCAAACGGCTGATCTGGCAGAGCGTGTTCCTCACCAACAACTTCGAGGGAATCACGCTGGGCCCCAGGCTCGATGACGGTACCTACAGCGTGCTGCTGATCTCCGATGACGGCGCCGGCGAGGCGAGGCAGCGCCAGGATCTGTTCACGTTGGTGTTGCGCGGGGTGCGCGACCCGGTCAGCGTGCTCTGAGCCTCAACACTGCTCGAGCACCCGGGCGATCGCATCGTGCTCGGCCTGGGTGACCCACAGCCGGTAGGCGGCCTTGACGTCGACGATCCGGGTGACGAAGGTGCAACGGTAGGAGTTGTCGGGCGGCAACCACGTCGCGGCATCGCCGTCGCCCTTCTCCTGGTTCACCCACCCGATCGTGGTCTGCAGGTTGAGCGGGTCGTTGGCGAAGTTGCGCCGGGTGATCTCGTCCCACTGCTGGGCGCCCTTCTGCCAGGCGTCCGAGAGGGCAACCACATGGTCGATCTGGACGTCGGCGGAGGTGTTCGGGCCCCGCAGGAAATCGACGGTGGTGCCGGTGTAGGGGTCGTTGAGGACCCCACTGAGCACCGCGCACCCGTTGGTGTCGGGCTTGATGACGATATCGATGAGATCCCGGCGCAGGATGTCGTTGCGGGTGTCACAACCATTGTGCCCGAACTCGACCCACACGTCGTCGGTCCAGCGGTCACCGAACAACTCCCGCTCGTAGCCGGTCTTCGGAGCGCGCCCCTTGATCTCCAGCGAGTCGAGGGTGGCCAGAGTGTCGGGCGGCGCGTCGGCGGCGGCCGGCGCGGGAACCAGCAGTCCGATCAGGACAGCGCTGGCAGCCAGCGTCTTTCGCGTCACACTCCCCCCGGTTGCTTCCGGCCCGAGACTAACCCCACCAGAACGAGGTCGCGATGGCGATGTAGAGCGCGATGAGGGCCGCACCCTCGAACCAGTTCGACTCGCCGTCGAAGGTCACCACCACCGCCACCAGAGCCGACATCACCATGGCCGCCAGCAGCAGCGGCGAGAACACCAGGTCAAATCCCGGCTGGCCGAGCAGGGCCGCAGACAGGCAGACGATCGGGGCGATGGTGAGCGCCACCTGAACCGGTGACTGCAGGATCACCTGCACCCCGTAGTCCATCTGGTTCTTGGCCGCCAGTTGGATGCCGACCACGTTCTCCACCGCGTTACCGGCGATGGCCACGATGACCAGACCGGCGAACACCTCGTTGATTCCGGCGGCGTCCATGGCCGGCTGCAGGGCGGCGACGAACCATTCCGAGACGAACGCCGCGCCAATACCTGTCGCGGCCAGCATCCCGATCGCCATCGCCAGCGGCCATTCGCCATGTGCCGCAGCCTTACTGGCGGCCCTGGCCGATTCAGGGCTGGCTGCGATGGGCGAGGAGCCGGCCTTCAGATGCCCATCGTCGGGGCCCTGGGCGGCTTTGCCGCGCGAGAGCGTTGCCGGCAACGACAGCGCGAACAGCGCCAGCATGACGATGGACACCACCACCGACACCATCCGCTCATGGGATTCCGCCGGGGTGTGCAGCGCCGAGGTGAGCGACGGCACCGCCAGGATGAACACTGCCAGCGTGAGCATCAGTCCCAGGGTGCGGACGTCGTTGGCGGCGAAGCGCTGCCGTCCGTGCTTGAGCCCGCCCACCACGAAGGCCAGCCCGAGGATCAGCAACACGTTCGCCAGGATCGAGCCGACCAGCGTCGCCTTGACCACGCCGTACAGGCCGGCCTTGAGCGCGAACAGGATGACGAACAACTCCGGCAGGTTGCCCAGCGCGGACTGCAACACACCGGTGGCGCTCGGGCCCAGGCGGTCACCCAGCGCTTCCACCGATCGCCCGACCAGCGAGGCCAACGTGGCCAGCGCGACCGCGGCGACCACGAAGGCCACCACCGCATTGGAATGAGCGAAGTGCAGGGCGCCGGCGGCCGCCGCCGCGATGACCGTGACGGTGATCATGATGCGGTCGCGCCCACTCAACAGCGGAAGCTTCTCGGGGGCGGCGGTCGTCACCTCGCGAAGTTTGCCAGAATCCGTGCCCGCCGCGCGGCCGATCAGGAAAGCCCGGACCGCGCGCATCGCGTGCGCGGATACGACGAAGTCGCCCTCCGTCGCGGTGTTAAATACCGGAGCATGTCGGGTCTGACCGAGCTTCTCACCGAGGACTGCATCGCCCTGGACGTTCCCGCGGCGACATGGGAGGAATCCCTCCTGGCCGCCGGAGCCCTGCTGGAGCGTGCCGGGATCGCCGGACCCGCCTACACCGGGTCGATGATCGACAACGTCACGCTCAACGGTCCCTACATCGTGGTGGCCCCCGGCTTCGCCTTCGCCCACGCCCGCCCGTCAGCGGCCGTCCACCGCACCGGAATGTCGTGGGTGCGATTGACGAACCCGATCGCCTTCGGGCACAAGACCAACGATCCGGTCGTCCTGGTGGTCGCGTTGGCCGCCACCGACGACGGCGCGCACGCCGCCGCGATGGCCGAACTGGCCACACTCCTGGGCGATGCCGGGCGGCGTGCGGCACTGGATGCCGCCGCAACCCCCGCCGACGTGCTGGCCGCCCTCGGCGGCACGTCGGCCCCGCGACCATCAGTCACCGAACCGTCCCGGGCCAACACCAACCTGATCCTCACCGTGTGTGGAAACGGTTTGGGCACCAGCCTCTTTCTGAAGAACACTCTCGAGCAGGTGCTCAGCACCTGGGGCTGGGCGCCGTTCATCGCCGTCGAGGCCACCGACACCATTTCGGCCAAGGGCCGCGCCAAGGAGGCCGACCTGATCATGACCTCGGGCGAGATCGCCAAGACCCTAGGCGATGTGGGCGTTCCGGTGCGGGTGATCGAGAACTTCACCTCGACCCGCGAGATCGACGCCGCACTGCGCGATTCCTACGACGTCTGAGCGAACGGAGAGCTCGAATGAACTGGTTGGTCGCCATCGCCGAGTTCGTCGTCAACGAAATCCTCGCCGTCCCTGCCTATCTCATCGGCATCATCACCGCGGTCGGTCTGATCGCCCTGCGCAAGAGCACCGGGCAGGTGATCGGCGGCGCGCTCAAGGCCACACTGGGCTTCCTGCTGATCGGTGCGGGCGCCACCCTGGTGGTGGCCTCGCTCAAGCCGCTCGGCATCATGATCCAGGGGGCCGCCGGCACGCAGGGTGTGGTCCCCACCAACGAGGCCATCGTCGGGATCGCGCAGAAGCAGTTCGGCGCCCAAGTCGCCTGGCTGATGATCCTGGGCTTCGCGATCAGCCTGCTGCTGGCCCGGTTCACCCCACTGCACTATGTGTTCCTGACCGGCCACCACACCCTGTTCATGGCCACCCTGCTGACCATCGTGCTGGCCAGCGCCGGGCTGCCGGGCGCCACGGTGGTTCTGCTCGGCGGCCTGCTGCTCGGGGTGGTGATGGTATCGCTGCCGGCGATATCGCAACCGTGGACCAAACGGATCACCGGCGACGACAGCATCGCGATCGGGCACTTCGGCACGCTGGGCTACATCGCGGCCGGCATCACCGGCCGCTTCACCGGCGGCGCGAAGAGCCGGTCCACCGAGGATCTCAAACTCCCGGAGTCGCTGCGCTTTCTCCGCGACTCGATGGTGGCCACCGCGCTCTCGATGGTGCTGATGTACCTCGCGGTGTCGCTGATCTATCTGGCGAAGGCGGGCGGGGACACCGCGTTCGCCGCCTTCGCCGACGACTCCGGCAGCGGAGCGGCCACCGGGGTCGGCAACTACCTGATGATGGGCGTCACGCAGGGACTCGGATTCGGGGTGGCCGTCGCGGTGATCCTGTTCGGGGTGCGCACCATCCTCGGCGAACTGGTTCCGGCGTTCCAGGGCATCGCCGAGCGGATGGTGCCCGGGGCGGTGCCCGCGCTGGATGCCCCGATCGTCTTCCCCTACGCCCAGAACGCGGTGCTCATCGGCTTCGTCGCCAGTTTCACCGGGGGTCTGGTCGGGCTGGCGGTGCTCTCGCTGTGGCTGGGCCCGGCATTCGGCTGGGTGCTGGTACTGCCCGGCCTGGTGCCGCATTTCTTCACCGGCGGGGCGGCCGGGGTGTACGGCAACGCCACCGGCGGCCGGCGCGGCGCGGTGGCCGGAGGTTTCGTCAACGGACTGATCATCACCTTCCTGCCCGCCCTGCTGGTGCGGGTGCTCGGGTCCTTCGGTTCGGAGAACACCACCTTCGGCGACGCCGACTTCGGTTGGTACGGAGTGCTTCTCGGCAACGCCGCCAAGCTGGGATCGGTCTGGGGCGTGGTCACGATGCTGCTGATCGGCGCCGGCTTGCTGGCACTGGCGGTCGGGGTGCAACGCCGACTGGTCGACACCGACTGGAATCCCTCTCCCGGCCGGCCCAGACCGGACGGCGTCGAAGCCACCGGCGCCACGGTGAACACCGGCCGGAGCTATCCCAAGATTTCCCCGCCGGCTGGCGCGCCCGTACCGCCTCCGCCGATGGGAGACCGATGATCGATCGCCGCGAAATGTTGCTGGGCGTGGCCGGGGTCGCGGCGTCCGGGGCGGTGCTGGCCGCCTGCCAGAAGCCCGAGGAGCAGGAGGAAGCCGTGCCGCCCACCCAACCGCTGAACGAGTCGGTTCCGATCAACCCACCCGACGCCGAGGCGATCATCGCCGACCGATTCAAGGGCAAGACGATCATCATCACCGGGTGTGCCCGCGGTATGGGCGCGGGCGCGGCCCGGCGGGCTGCCCGCGAAGGTGCCAACGTCGTTGGCATTGACTGGATCACCGACCTGGGAACCAAGACCATCGCCGATATCGTCGCGGCGGGCGGCAAAGCGACGTTCGTCGACGGCGACGTCGGTGCGCCCGAGACCTGCGCACGGATGGTGAGAGTCGCCGTCGACACCTACGGCGGCGTGGACCTCGCGATCAACAACGCCGGGGTGATGGACGGGGTGTTCTCCGGAGAGCCCATCGATTACCAGAAGCAGAAGCCCCTGATCTTCGCGCCGATCCACGAGGCGACCGACGAGTACTGGGATCGGGTGTTCCGTACCAACTCGACCGGCGTGTTCAACAGTATGCGAGCAGAACTGCGGCAGATGGTCGCCCAGGGACGCGGCGGAGCGATCGTCAACGTCGCCTCCATCGCCGGGATGACGGGGCTGGCGGGCAATCCCGCCTATGTCGCGAGCAAGCACGCCGTCAATGGATTGACCCGCAACGCCGCCATCGACTATGCGCCGTATGGAATCCGGGTGAATTCGGTCAACATGGCCGCAACAGACACCCCGATGGTGGAACGGGCCGGCATCCTCGTGGCCGAGGCGGCGAAATCCAACCTGTCCACCGAGCCGAATATGGGCCGCGCCAAGACGTTCAGCCTGCTCGCGTACGCCGATCCGCAGCACCGTCCGGCAACGGTCGCCGAGCAAGTGTCGATGATGTTGTTCCTGCTGTCCCCCGAGGCGTCGAACTTCACCGGCGGCGTCTTCCCCACCGACGGTGGCTGGACCGGCTACTGAGAGTCCGGCACCGGCCCGTCCTCGTGAACCTCACTCCGGGAAGGTGATCACCTCGCCGCGGTTGATCGACACCCAGTCGCGGGCCTCCAGATAGGGGCGGAACGTCTCGGTGATCAACTGGGCATCGGACTCGGTCTTGGGCCGCTGCAGCTCGTAGAGGTGCGGGAATTCGGTCCAGGCCCGGACCGCATCCCACAGTCGCACCGCCGCCGCACCGGTCGGCGGGTCGATGAGCACCGGGCCGAACAGGCACTGGCCGTCGGGGAAGAACAGCGTGGGCACCCCGTAGCCGCCGGCCTCCACGACCCGCCGGTGGTCGGCCAGCACCTCCTCTCCGGTGCTCGGATCGGCGATCGCCTCGTCGACGAGTGCGGGTTCGAGGCCCAACTCGGCCAGCAGATGCCGGGCGACGGCCTTCTCGTGCGGCTTGTGCCCTTCGACATGCAGGGCGCGCGCTGCCCGCTCGTACCAGGCGTCGAGATCGGCCATCGACCGACGGCGCAGCAGTGCGCCGATCCGCATCATCGACCAGCCGTAGGACCACTCCCGCTCCCACGGGTGCTTCTTGCCCTCGACCCGGTTGATCTCCTCGAGGCTGAAGAACCGCCAATTCACCACCAGCCCGGTCTGGTCGCGGACCTCGCGGATCCAGCGCGAGGTCTGGTAGGCGTAGGGACACATGATGTCGACGTGGAAGTCGACGTAATCGGGTTGGGCGGGCACGGTCGAACTCTATCCGGCGGCGGTCGCGCGTAGCGGTGGACAGTTTCCGACCGCGTCCGTCGCGAGTTCGAAATGCCAGGGCTCGTTGGCGTAGATCTGACACAGCCCGAAACGGGAACCATTGACGATCAGCCACTGATCGGCCTCGGGGCCGCCGATGTCGACGGCGTGACCGAGTACGTGCCGGGAAACCTCGGGAGTCTGCACGAACGCCAACGCGGCGCCCAGGCTGCCGTGGGTGAGCACCGCCTCGTCGAGGAGCTGCTGCTGGAACTGCACCGAACGCCATCCGGAGGTGATGGTCATCGCGACTCCGTCGGCCGCGGCGGCCGCGGCGGCCTGCTGCACGGCGCCGAGCAGGACCGGGTCGAGGTTGCCGACCGCCGGATTGGCCACGTCGTACGGCGACAACATCTGGATGGTGCTGTCCACCAGCCGGATCTGCGGCCCGGGCGCGGTACCGAAGCCGACCGCGGCGGGGACGCCGAGTAGAACGCCGAGTAGGACGGAGATGCGCATGACGGGCTCATTCTCCCAGAAGGGCCTTCTTTCCCGGAATCACGCCGGCGGCCGCGGTGTGCCATGCACCATGAGCCTCGGCGGAAGCGGAACCTACCTGGGAGACCGGCGTGATCCTTGTCCTGGCGTTCGGCGTGGTGTTGCTGATCAGCGTCTCGCTGTCCGGGTTGGCGGCCCGCACGGTGCTCTCCACTGCGCTGCTTTTCCTGATCGCGGGGGCGCTGCTGGGCCCGGGCGGATTCGGTGTGGTCGATATCAGCGCCGACGACGAGATCGTGGCGGTGCTCGCCGATATCGCCCTGTTCACGGTGCTGTTCACCGACGGGCAGCGGGCCAGCGTCCCGGCCCTGCGCGACGGGTGGCGATTGTCCGGGCGCGCTCTGGGCCTCGGCATGCCGCTGGCCATGATCGGAATCGCGGTCCCGGCGCACTACCTGGTCAACCTGGACTGGCCTACGGCACTTCTTCTCGGGGCGATCCTGTCCCCCACCGACCCGGTGTTCGCCTCGGCGTTGGTCGGCCGGCCCGACATCCCTCAGCGGCTGCGACGGCTGCTCAACGTCGAGTCCGGCCTCAACGACGGTCTGGCGCTGCCCTTCGTGCTGATCTTCCTCGCACTGGCCAAACACGAGGAATCCCACCTGGGCCTGGTCCTGGGTGAGTTGGTCCTCGGCCTGGCGATCGGGGTCGGCGTCGCTGCGGTGGTCGCGATCGCCTGGCGCAGCAACATCCTGACCGCCGAACCGCGGTTACAGCCCCTGGGCCCGGTCGCGATCGCGATCGTGGTGTACGCGGGATGCCACCTCACCCATGCCAATCCGTACCTGGCCGCGTTCGCCGCCGGGTCGGCGTTGGCCACCCTCGACCATGTCGCCGCGGAGACCTTCGAACCGTTCGGCGACCTGCTCTCGGAGCTGACCAAATTCGCGGCCCTGCTGCTCTTCGGCGCCCTGATCACCCCGGACCGACTATCGCATCTGGGTTGGCAGGGCTGGCTGCTAGCGGTGCTGGCCATCGTGCTGGTGCGGCCGGCCTCGATGCTGCTGTCCCTGATCAGAACGCCGATGCCGCGCGCCGAACGGCTCACCGCGGCCTGGTTCGGACCGAAGGGATTCGCCTCCGTGGTCTACGGCCTACTCGTGCTGCAAGCCGGAATACCCAACGGCGAGAAGCTCTTCGACCTGATCGCCGTCACGATCGCGCTGTCGATCATCCTGCATTCCTCGACCGATGTCCCGGTGGCGCACAAGTTGCGCGTGGAGCCCCCCGACCACCTGCCCGCCGGGCACGAGCCGGTCCAGGCTCCGCCGCCGGAGGGCCCGACGCCGGAGGTCCCGGAGCCGATTCGGCCCCGGGACCCCGGCCCCTAGCGTTCTGTCGAGCGGGCGTCAGCCGGCCGCGGCGGCCTTGGCCGCACGCTTGCCTCCGCGGTGGCTCCTGGCCGGCTTGGGATCGGCCTCGGCCTCAGCGCCGGTCGCCGCCTCGACGGGCTCCGGGGCCGCAGCCGCCGGGGCTGTGGTGTCCGCGGACTCGGCGACAGCCTTCTCGGCAGGCTCGCTGACCTCGGCGACCTTGGCCGGCTCGCTGACCTCAGCGACCTCGGCGACCTCACCGACCTCGACGGGCTCCACGGCCGGGACCTCGGCAACCGCCGCGGCCGACGCAACCGCCGCCGCCGTCGGCGCGACGGCCGTCAACGCCTCCTGGGTGTTCCAGATGGTGCCCTGGATCGCCGTGCGGAAGCTCGGCACGAAGTTCTCCGGGATGTCGGCCTCCGTGGCGATGGGACCGGTCTGCACGCCCGCCCCGATGGTCAGGTTCAGCACGGTGCCGGGCAGCCCCGAGGGCCCGAACAGCCCGTCCACGGCAGTGTTCCACGCGCCTTCCCAGTCCCCGGCGCCGAGGGCGTTGAGCCACGCGGTCGCGATCTCCACCGAGCGCTCGGCCAGCACCGTCACTCCGCCGATGGCGGCTCCGGCGAACAGGGTGAGGTTCTGCGGGATGACTTCGAGCACCGCGATGGTCTTGGCCAGGAAGTCGGTCACCACGAAGGCCACCGTGTCGAACACGGCCGCACCGGCGGCGGCGATCGGGTCGACGACGGCATCGACCAGCACCGTGATGGCCTCACCGATCTGGCCGTTCAGCGCCAGTTCCAGGGCATTGATCGCCTCGGACGGGTAGTTCCACACCCCGGCGCTGAGCTCCGAGACCGCGGCGATGGTGCCGTCGAGGGCAGCGTTGATGTAGGTGTACAGGTTGGTGGTCAGCTGCCGGATGATCGGCGAGGCCTGGTTGGTGAACTGCGGCAGGAGACCGACGAAGCTGTAGTAGCCGAGGGAGTACTCGTTGTAGAGCGCGTCGTTCAGCAGATCGCCGATCCCGGCAAAGGGCCAGTTGACCGCGCCCAGGCTGTCGTAGTAGGTGCCGAACAGGTAGTTCTGTCCGACCTCCAGGGTGCCCAGCAGCTGTTCGACCGGGTTGTTGAAGCCGGCCAGCGCGACGTTCGCCGAGGTCGGCAGGGCCGGCAGGGGGTGCTGGGCACCGGTGAAGGCGATCGAACCGGCGCCGATGACGGCGGCCGTTCCGGCGACGAGCGGCGAGCGTAGGGAGATGAGCACGTGGGAGAGTCCTTCCAAAGGTGAACCTGAGCGGCGGCTGAGAAATGCCGGCGCGGTGACGATACCTGACCGCGTTACCGGATGCTGAACTCGTCGTCCTCGCGCGTCTGATGGTGGGGGGTCATCCGGCGCCCTTGGTCCGGTGGGTTCGCTCATGCGGCAACGTCTCGCCGCGGAAGAAGGCCGGGGCCTTGAGGTTCCACACGATCATCAGCAACACACCGAAGAAGAGGCTGAGCACGCCGATCGCGAAGACGGTGCCGATCCCGGCGAGTGATCCGGTGGAGCCGCTGTCGGGTTTGGCCATTTCGTAGGCCTGGATCACGCCGACCGGGATCAGCACTAGCGCACCGATGCCGGGCAGAATCACCTGCTCGAGTGCGGTGCGCCAGTTCTCGAAGGCGGTGTCCCAGAAGTAGATCACCGACGACACCGCCACCACGGTGTAGTAGGTCATGATCGCGATACCGACGCTGTAGACGGTGTCCTCGACGATGCTGTCGCTCACCACGACCAGACCGGCGTAGATGGCCAGCGTGGTCAGGCCGATGAACCAGGTGGCGAACGTCGGGGTCTGCCGCACCTCGTCGACGGAGGCGAACCTGCTCGGCAGTGCCTTGTAGGTGGCCATCGACAGCACGCCGCGCACGGTGGCCATCACCGTGGAGAGGGTGGCCGAGAACGCCGAGAGTCCGACGATGACCGCGGCGACCAGGGCACCGCCCGGACCCACGGCGTCACGGGCCAGGCTGGAGAAGATGTCGTCGATATTGGCCTGGTGGGTCAGACTTCCCTCGCTGTCGTCGTCGATACCGGCGAAGGCCAGGGCGGCGACGCTGAACACGACATAGGTGATGACCGTGATGATGATCGCCGTGACGCCGACCCGACCGGACTGCTCGGCGGTTCCCTCGGTCTCCTCCGACATCGACAGGGCGGCGTCGAAGCCCCAGAAAATGAAGACGGCCACCAGGAATCCGCCGAGCAGGGCGCTGAAACTGCTGATGGCCAGCGGGTTGAACCACTGCCAGGAGAACGGTTCGGCGGTGGGGTTGCGGTTCTGCCGCAGGATGTTGATGCCCAGGATCGCCGCGAACAGCGCCAGACCGCCGTACTGGATGACGGTCAGGATCAGGGTGGTCCGGGACGACTCCTCGGCCCCCCGCGCCACCAGCCAGGTGGTGAACAGAATGAAGGTGGCCGCAATGGCAATCTTCAGCCAGTCCGGCGGGTCCTGCATCCGGAAGGCCACCGTCGCCGCGTTCACCGTGATCCCGGCCGCCCCGACCCCGGCCAGGATGCTCGAGAGCATCAGCGCGAAGCCGCCGATCCAACCGATATGCGGCAGGATCGCCTTGGATCCCCAGGTGAAGACCGTGCCCGCGTCGGGCGCGGCGTCGGTCAGGTGTTTATAGGCCAGCGCGATGAAGTACATCGGGATCACCGCGAGGATGAAGATGATCGGCATCTGATAGCCGGCCTCGGCGGCGCCGTGACCCAGCGCCCCGGTCAGCGAATAGGCCGGGGCGGTGGCGGCCAGGCCGATGGCCACCGCTCCGATCAGCGAGACCGAGCCCTTCTTGAGACCCTTGGACTTCAGTTCGTGCATCGGTGGGTCGACGAGTTCCCCGTCCTGCGTCATGCCCGGATTGTCGCACCCGTCGGCGGACGTCGCGGGCCGATCACCCGGTTGCGATCGTGACAGCCAGGACGACTCCGAACACCAGCGCGGGCCCGGCCATACCGGCCAGAAAGCCCAGTCCGAAACGGCGGCCGCCGGCGGCGAAAGCCAGCGCGACCTTGAGCAACAGGTTTGATCCGATTGCGGCGGCGATGGCCACCAGCGCGGTGCCGGTGGTGATGTCGCCGGCGGCGGCCAGGGTGGCGGCGGCGGCCGCGCCGGCGTGCGCATCGGCCAGACCGGCGGCGAATGCGGCCAGCACCGCACCCCGGGCGCCGAGCAGGTCGGCCGCCCACCGGCCGGCCAGCAGCGCGCCGATCAGGACGGCCGCCAGCACGAGGGCAGGGCGCAGGGCGACCGGCCGGCTGGCCGTGGCGTTCTCCGCAACCTCGGTGGAGCCCTGCTGCCCGGTGCCGCGATAGACGAGAGCCACCACACCGATCAGGACGATCGCACCGGCGGCCACCGGCGGCCAGAGGCGTCGCAACAGGCCGGGGTCGACATAGCCGATCACGGCCAGCAGTTGCGCAAAGGTCGCCACGCTGGCGGCCAGCGCGCTGGCCAGCGGCCCGCGCAGGTTCGCGGACGTCCGGCTGAGCCGGCCCATCGACGCGGTGGTGGCGCTGGCCGAGACGAACCCACCGGCCAGACCGGTGACCAGCAGGCCCCGCCGTGCCCCCAGCGCCCGCACGCCGATGTAGCCCGCCCACCCGATGCCGGTCAGCAGCACCACCAGCAGCCACACCTTCGACGGGTTGAGCACACCGTAGGGGCCCAGCGCGCGATCGGGCAGTAGCGGCAGGACCACGAAGGCGACCACGAAGAACTTGATGGCGTCCTCCAGTTCAACCTCGCTGACGACATCGCGGGCGAATCGGTGAATCCGGTTCTTGGACAGCAGGAGTCCGGCGACGACGACGGCCAGCGCCACCGCCAGGGCGGGACGGGTGTAGGCCAGCGCGCCGAGCAGGTAGGTGACCAGTGCGGCGATCTCGGTGGTGGTGCCCGGGTCCCGGGCGTTGGTCCGGAAATAGGCCAGCGCCATCAGCGCGCCGACCCCGATCAGGCCCACCACCACCGCCCACACCCCGAACGATGCGGCGACCGCGCCCAGCAGAGAGAGCAGGGCGAAGGAGCGCGAACCCGCCGGCATCGTGCTGCTGTGACTGCGCTCCCGCTCAAATCCCAGCAGCAGCCCGATCGCCAGGGCGATCAGATAGGGCTGAAGTAGCGGCCAACTCACCGGCGACCCCCGTGACGGCGCTAGAGGTAGGAGATCATGGTGGTGGCGATCAGGACCACGTAGACCACCAGCGAGATGATGCCGACGCGCCGGTCCAGGGCGGTCAGGAGTGCCTCGGCGGCGTCCTTGCGGGATCGACGGCTGGCGAAGACGGCGTAACCCATGGCCACCAGGATGTAGAGCATGGACAGGATGTAGACCAGGTCGAGCATGGTCAGGTACTCGACAGACGGCAGGTCGGAGTCGGTGGACCACTGCAGGGCGACCATCGTCAGCATCGTGGTGACCCCGATGCCGGTGCGGGCCTCCTCGAAACGGGCGGGAATGATGTAGATCAACGACGTGATCAGGATGACGATGATGATCGGCAGCATAATCTTGACCAGGTAGGGCAACACGTCGCGGGTGACCGGCAGTTCCAGGGTGATCCGCGAGTAGTCCTGCTCAGGCGGGCCGGACAGGTCACCGAAGTTCGTCGGATAATGATGGTTGACGACCGTCAGGCGCGGCGTTCCGATCTCATAGCCCGGGATCGTGACGGTGTCGCTGATCGCGACCGGGGTGG
>SYAB01000374.1 GCA_005787665.1 Actinomycetota bacterium | reverse complement strand
TGGTCTTGGCCAGCGCCTCGGCACCGAGCAGTCCGGCGGTCTCCTTGGTCTTGGGCAGGTGCACGGAGATGAAGTCGGCGCGGGCCAGCACATCGTCCAGCGGCAGCAGTTCGATACCCAACTGCGCGGCACGCGCCGGCGGGACGTACGGGTCGTAGGCGATCACGTGGGTGCCGAAGGCCGCCAGGCGCGCGGCCACCAGCTGGCCGATCCGGCCCAGACCGACGACGCCGACGGTCTTGCCATAGAGCTCGGTGCCGTTGAACGATGACCGCTTCCAGGCGTGCTCGCGCAACGTCGCATCGGCGGCCGGGATTTGGCGGGCCGCGGCGAGCAGCAGCGCGCACGCATGCTCGGCGGCACTGTGAATGTTTGACGTCGGCGCGTTGACCACCAGCACGCCGGCAGCCGTGGCGGCGTCGACGTCGACGTTGTCCAGGCCGACACCCGCACGGGCGATGATCTTCAGCTTGGGTCCAGCCGCGATCACCTCGGCGTCGACGGTGGTGGCCGAACGCACCAGCAGGGCGTCCGCGTCGGCCACCGCCTCCAGTAGTTTGGGCCGGTCCGGGCCGTCGACCCAACGGACCTCGACCTGGTCGCCAAGGGCGGCGACGGTCGATTCGGCGAGCTTGTCGGCGATCAGCACGACGGGCGTGTTGGGGGGCACAGTCACCGGCACAGCCTAAAGGGCCGGGAATGGGGTGTAATCGCTAGATGGACGTCACCGTGGTCGGCAGCGGCCCCAACGGGCTGTCCGCGGCCGTGGTGTGCGCCCGTGCCGGCCTGAAAGTGCAGGTTCTGGAGGCCCAGCCCACCCTCGGCGGGGGCGCACGCACGCTCACGGATCCCGAGTACCCGGACATCCGCCACGACATCTGCTCGGCGATCCACCCGCTGGCGCTGGCGTCACCGTTCTTCGCCGAGTTCGATCTGCGGGCGCGTGGAGTCCAGCTTGTGGTTCCGGACATCTCCTATGCCAATCCGCTGCCCGACCGTCCCGCGGTGATCGGCTGGCACGATCTGGAACGCACCTGCGCGGGCCTGCAGCACGGTGACTCCTGGCGGCATCTGCTGGGACCCCTGGCCGACCGCGGCGAGGACGTGGTGGCGTTCCTGATCGGCGACAAGCGTTCCCTACCGCCCGATCTCCCGGCGGCGGTGCTGCTCGGGCAGCGGATGCTCGAGCAGGGCACCCCCGCCTGGGGACGGCTTCGCGGCGAGGATGCCCGCGCGTTGTTCACCGGCGTCGCCGCACACACCATCGCGCGAATGCCGTCACTGGTGGCCGCCGGCGCCGGGCTGCTGCTGGCGACGCTGGCCCACACCGTGGGCTGGCCGGTGCCGGTAGGCGGCAGCCAGGCCATCGCCGATGCCCTGATCGACGACCTGCGCGCCCACGGCGGCGAACTGCACGCCGGGATCACCGTCACCGCTCCCCCGCCCGGCGTGGTGCTCTACGACACCGCCCCCACCGCGCTGCTGGACATCTACCGCGACACCATGCCGTCCCGCTACGCCCGATCCCTCCACGGCTACCGGTTCGGTCCCGGCGTGGCCAAAGTGGATTTCGTTCTCTCCCAGGATATTCCATGGACGGATCCGCGGCTGGCCGGCGCCGCTACGCTGCACCTCGGTGGCACCCGCGCCCAGATGGCCCGTGCCGAGAAGCAGATCGCCGCAGGCCGGCACGCCGAGTGGCCGATGGTGCTGGCCGCGCAGTCCTTCACCGCCGACCCGAGTCGTAGCGACGCGCAAGGCCGTCGGCCGTTCTGGACCTACGCCCACGTGCCGGCCGGGTCCACCGTCGACCAGACCGCGGTCATCACCGCCGTGATGGAACGCTTCGCGCCGGGCTTCGCCGATACCGTCGTGGCCGCACGCGGAGTCCCGGCCTCGGACCTGAACCTGCACGACGCCAACTACGTCGGCGGGGATATCGGGGTGGGCGGTAACTCGGTGCTGCGGGCCCTGTTGGGCCCCACTCCGCGGGTGAACCCGTGGAGCACACCCATTCCCGGGGCCTACCTGTGCTCATCGGCCACCCCGCCCGGTGGTGGGGTGCACGGGATGAGCGGCTACTACGCCGCGCGGACGGTGCTCACGCGCGAGTTCGGACTGCCGGTCCCGTCGCTGCGGCCTTAGCTGGACAACCGCTCACCCTCGACCGCCCTGGTGCGGCAGGATGAACCGGTGTCCGGACCTCTGCTGCCACCGTTGGAGTCGCTGCGCGAGGCCCTGGGACAGGTGCGGATTCCGCTACCTGCCGCGGGGTCCGAGGCCGCCCGCACCCTCGCCGCAACCTTCACCAACCAGCTCGACGACTATGTGGTGCCCAGGCTTCGGGACGCCGGTGCGCCACTGCTGGCCGTCGTGGGTGGATCCACCGGCAGCGGCAAGTCGACACTGGTCAACAGCCTCGTCGGCAAACCGGTGACGACTCCCGGGGTGCTGCGGCCCACGACGCGCCACCCGGTACTGGCCCATAACCCGGCCGACGCCGACTGGTTCGCCTCCGACCACATCCTGCCCCGGCTGCCCCGGATCACCGGCGGGACCGCACTCGGCGGTACCGACGATGTGTTCGGGTTGCGCCTGGTCGCCCTCGACGAGGTTCCCGCCGGCATGGGACTGCTCGACGCCCCCGACCTCGACTCGGTGTCGCAGGCCAACCGCGAGATGGCGGGCATGCTGATGTCGGCGGCAGACCTGTGGATCTTCGTCACCACCGCCTCCCGGTACGCCGACGCGGTGCCGTGGGCGGCCCTTCGTGCCGCAGTAGACCGCAATGCCGCGGTCGTGATCGTGCTGAACCGTGTCCCCCCCGAAGCCATGGCCGAAGTGACGGCGCATGTGCGCCAGGTCCTGGCCGACGAACGTCTTGCCGGCGCGCCGCTGTTCGTCATCCCCGAATCACCGTTGGTGGACGGGATGCTGCCCGCCGATCGCACGGCGGCGATGCAGACCTGGCTGAGGGATCTCGTCGACGATGCGGCCATGCGCGCAGCGGTGGCCCGCCGGACCGTCGACGGCGCCGTCGGCCGGATCGTCGCCGAAATACCGATGGTCACCGATGCCGTTGCGCAACAACTGGATACCGCAGAGCGGCTGCGCGATGCGGTCGCAGCGCCGTACACGCGGGCGCTCGCCACGTTGGAGGAGGCCGCGTCGGACGGCTCCCTCATGCGCGGCGAGGTGCTGGCCCGCTGGCAGGAGTTCGTGGGCACCGGACAGTTGCTCAAACGGCTGGAAGAGGGCGTGGGCCGGCTGCGTGACCGCATCAGTGCGGCGGTTCGCGGCGAGCCGGCGCCACCGGAAAAAGTCAGCGAGGCAATCGAATCGGGCCTGGCCAGCCTGCTCGTCGATGCCGCCAACGACGCCGCGCGGCAGGCGGACCGTTCGTGGCGCGCTGACGATGCCGGGCGCGCTCTGCTCGGCGGGTCCGACCTGGCCCGGGCGTCGGCGGAATTCCCCGACCGCGCCGCCGAACTGGTGCGGGCCTGGCAGGGCGACCTGCTCGAGATGATCCGGACCGAGGGGGCGGACAAACGCCAGACCGCGCGGGCGATGGCCTACGGCGTCAACGCCGTCGCACTGGCGCTGATGGTGGCGGTGTTCTCGACCACCGGCGGCCTGTCCGGAGCAGAGGTGGGCATCGCCGGCGCCTCGACCGCGCTAGCCCAGAAACTGCTCGAGGCGGTCTTCGGCGAGGACGGTGTGCGGCGAATGTCGAAGAGCGCCATGGAGAAACTCGAGGAACGCGTCGCCGCGTTGATGGCCGAGGAGCAGCAGCGTTTCCTGTCCCGCCTGGACGCGCTGGACCTGGACCCCGGGCTACCCACCCGCCTGCGGGCCGCCACCCTGGAGGTTGAGCGGGCCCGCCAGGCCGAGGACGCCCAGACGGTTCTGCCCACCAGTCCGCCGGTACCCGGAGACCCGTCGGAGCGCCGACGGACGTGGCGCGAGACAGTGCGGGATTGGTGGAACGGCTGATGATGAAGGACCTGTTCGCGCGACTCAACCCGCTGCGCGCCGACGCACCGGTCGCCATCGACGGCGCTGCGCTGGACCGCAGGCTGGCGGCGCTGGCCCAGGCCGCCGATCTCGGCGAAGGCCGGTTGGCACCGGCGGCGGTGGAGCAGGCCCGCGTCGTTGCCGACCGGGCGCAAGCCCGCAGGGGGCTGTCCGAACAGCTCACCGTCGTGGCGTTCGCGGGTTCCACCGGCGCAGGGAAGAGCACCCTGTTCAACTCCATCGTCGGCGCGGAGGTGGCCAAGGCCGGGGTGCTGCGCCCCACCACATCGGAGCCGCTGGCCGCGATCTGGCAGGAGAACCCGGAGACCGTCGCGCTGTTGCAGTGGCTCGGTGTCACCCGCTGGCATGTCGTCGACGACGGCGCGGCGGCACTGGCCGATCTGGTCCTCATCGACCTGCCCGACCACGACTCCACCCACTCCGAGCACCGCGCGTACGTCGACCACTTCGTGGAGCGAGTCGACCTGATGGTGTGGGTGCTCGACCCGCAGAAGTACGCCGACGCCCTGGTGCACGAGCAGTACCTGCGGCGGTTCTCCCGGCACGACGACGTGACGGTCGTGGTGCTCAACCAGGTGGACCGGCTGACCGTCGCCGAGGCGCAGCAATGCCTGTCTCATCTGCGGCGACTGGTCGCCGAGGACGGTCTGTCCGACGCCGTGGTGCTGGCGACGTCCAACCGCAGCGGCGAAGGTCTGGAGGGTCTCGCCGAGCGGATCCTCAGCGCGGTCACCGGACGCCGCACCGCGCTGGCCAGATCCGCCGCCGACGTCGCCACCGCCGCCGACAACCTGGCTCGGGCCGCGCAGGATCCCGGTACGCCGGTCGCCGGGTCCCGTCCGGCCGACGTCGAGCATCTGACCGACGCACTGACCGAGGCGGCCGGCGCACCGGTGATCGCCGCGGCGATCGAGAAATCCAGTCGGCACAAGGCGGTCCAGGCGGTGGGCTGGCCGCCGCTGAAATGGTTGGCTCGTCTGCGGAAGGACCCGGTGGCTCAGCTACGGCTGGAACGTCCCGGCGTCGACCCGCGGCTGGTGCGGTCCTCGCTGCCGTCCAACGATCCGGTAGCCAGGGCGCGGGCCAACACCGCGGTGATGGAGTACGCCGACCAGGCCAGCGCGGGCGCACCGCAGGCATGGGTGCAGAGCGCCCGCGCGGTGGCCGACCGCGCCTCGGCCGCGCTGACCGACCATCTCGACCAGGCCGTCACCCGCGCTCCGCTGGTCCCGACGCGCAACCCGCGCTGGTGGGGTGCCTTCGGGGTGCTGCAGTGGGCGCTCTTCGCCCTCGCCGTGGCCGGCGGATTGTGGCTGCTCGCCCTTGCCGCACTGGCCTATCTTCAGTTCCCTGTCGCGCAGGCGCCGACCGTGGAGGGCTTCCCGGTGCCCACACTGCTGCTCATCGTCGGCCTGCTGGGCGGCATCGTCCTCGCAGGTTTCGGCAGGGTTCTGGCACGCACCAGTGCCTCCCGCGCGGCCCGGGCGGCGCGGGAGGCACTGCGAACCGAGGTCGCGCTGGTCGCCGAGCGGGAGATCGCCGCCCCGGTGGCGGCCGATCTGGCGACCGTCGATCAGTTCCGCGACGCGCTGCGCACCGCCCAGGGCGGCTGAGCGCTACGCCGTCTCGGTGATCGGCCGATCCACCCAGCTCATCAGGTCACGCAGCTTCTTGCCGGTGACCTCGATCGGGTGCTCGGCGTTCTTCGTACGCAGGCCCTCGAGTTCGGTGTTGCCGCCCTCGACGTTGGCGACGAGACGCTTGACGAAGGTGCCGTCCTGAATGTCGGTCAGGATCTGGCGCATCCGCTCCTTGGTGTCGGCGTCGATGACCCGCGGGCCGGACAGGTAGCCACCGAACTCCGCGGTGTCGGACACCGAATAGTTCATCCGGGCGATACCGCCCTCGTACATCAGGTCCACGATCAGCT
>SYAB01000373.1 GCA_005787665.1 Actinomycetota bacterium | reverse complement strand
GCTGGTTCGGCTTCACCGCGGGATCGGCACTGGCCGCCACCGGGCTGGCGGCTGCGGTGTTCCTCAACACCCTGGTCGCCGGCTGCCTGGGCATGCTGGGCTGGCTCTCGGTGGAGCAGATCCGTGACGGCAAACCGACGACCTTCGGTGCGGCGTCGGGTGTGGTTGCCGGCCTGGTGGCGATCACCCCGTCATGCGGCACCGTCAATACGCTCGGGGCCGCGGTGGTCGGCCTGGTTGCCGGGATCGTGTGTTCTTTCGCGATCGGACTGAAGTTCCGGCTCAACTATGACGATTCGCTCGACGTGGTCGGGGTGCATTTCGTGGGCGGCGTCGTCGGCGTGCTGCTGATCGGTTTTCTCGCCACCGAGGTGATGACCGGCGGGCCGCAGGGACTGCTCTTCGGCGGTGGATTGGCCCAACTCGGGAAGCAGGCACTGGGTATGGTCGCGGTCGCCGGGTACGCCTTCACCGTCAGCTTCCTGCTGGCGAAGCTCATCGACCGGTTCATGGGCTTCCGGTTGAGCCCGGAGGACGAGGCCAGCGGCGTGGATTTCACCCAGCACGCCGAAACCGCTTACGCCGAAGGCGTCTACGGACACCAGCAACTACGCCGTCCGCTGTTCGGTGACCGCGACGCCCTGCGCCGTCCGGAGGACGCCGGAGAAGACTGAGGCCGGAGGCGCTCGCTCGGTACCATTCCGCGCATGCCGTTGGCCAGTGGTGACGTGTTCGCCGGCTTCGAGATTCTGCGCCCGCTGGGCTTCGGCGGGATGGGCGAGGTCTACCTCGTGGCCCACCCCCGGTTGCCGCGCCGGGATGCGCTGAAGATCCTGCCGGCCGAGATGTCGGCCGACGGTGAGTTCAGGGCCCGTTTCAACCGTGAGGCCGAGTTGGCCGCCACCCTCTACAACCCGCACATCGTGGGCATCCACGACCGCGGGGAATGGGGCGGCCAACTGTGGATTTCGATGGACTACATCGACGGACCGGACGCCGGGCGACTGCTTCGTGAGCAGTACCCCGGTGGGATTCCGCCCATGGAGGTCGTCGATATCGTCGCGGCCGTCGCCGACGCCCTCGATTACGCCCACTCCCGCGGTCTGCTTCATCGCGATATCAAGCCGCCCAACATCCTGCTGACCAATCCGGAACGCGGCCGCCGCCGAGTTCTGTTGGGGGACTTCGGGATTGCCCGTAACGCTGCCGAGGTCAACGGCCTGACCGACACCAATGTCACATTGGGCACCGTCAACTACGCCTCCCCCGAACAGCTGATGGGTGCGCCGATCGACGGTCGCGCCGACCAGTACGCGCTGGCGGCCACCGCCTATCACCTGTTGGCCGGCTCGCCGATGTTCGGGGCGTCCAACCCCGCGGTGGTGATAGGCCACCACCTCAACGCGCCGCCGCCGCGCCTTGCGCAGTACCGGCCCGCTCTGGCCTCGTTGGATCCCGTTCTCGCCCGGGCACTGGCAAAGAATCCGGCCGACCGTTATCCCAGCTGCACGGATTTCGCCGCCGCGTTGCGCCGTGCCGCCGAGTCGGGAGGCCGGCCGCCGGGCGGACAGCACCTGGCCGCCCCCTCCGTCGCGCCGAGTCCGGCTCCCGGGGCCGAGCCCCGAGAACAGCGCACCGCCGTCCTGTCCACGGGCTATCCCGATGAGTTCGCCGATGACCCTCCGGTTTCCGCCGCCCGGCCGTCGCGGTGGCCGTGGGCGCTCGCCGGTATCGCGCTGGCGGTGATCCTGGCCGGCGTTGTGCTCGCGGTCTGGCCGTCCCGGCAACGGCCCGTCTCCGCGCCGCCAACAACGAGTTCGCGTCCTGCGGTGACGTCGACGACCGTCGCGTCCACGACGTCGACGGGCACATCCACCGCGACCGCGGTGCCCGCGGTGGTCAGCTTTGAGGCGATGCGGGATCTGGTCTCCGGCTTCTACGCGGATCTTCCCGGTAATGCCCGAACGGCCTGGGACGATCTGGACACGCATTATCAGCAGCGCAACGGGATCGATGACTATCTGGGTTTCTGGTCGGGCATCGAATCGGTGTCGGTGTTGTCGATCACCCCGCGCGACGCCTCCAGCGTGATCGTCACCCTCCGTTACGTCGTGCGCGGCGGCGGAATCGACACGGAGAATCGCTGGCTGAGCGTAGTACCCAAGGACGGCCGGCTGCTGATCTACGACTCCGAGCGGATCGGCCCGGCCTGAGTCCCTGAGTTCCCGAGCCCCTGAAGGTCAGCGCACCAGGTGCGGCCGGCAGAACGCGCACAGACCCGACCCGAGACTCGGGTAGCCGCATTCGGGGCAGATCCCCACCCGCGGCGAGGCGAACGTCCCATCGGACAGCCGGCGGTCCAGGTCGTTGAGCTGTCGGGCCAGGACCGTCAGGCGTGCGCTCAGACGTTCACGCTCACGCTGCAGGGTGGCCCGGTTTCCGGGCGTCTCGCCGCGACTGGCCCGGTGTCGGGGATGGCGGTGGCGCCAGTCCAAATCCGCGAGGTCGCGGTCCAGCCCGTCGAGTCGGGCCGCCAGCCCGCGCAGCAGGTGGGTCAGCTGTTCGCGCTCGGATTGCAGCTGGGTCAGATCCCCGGCCACGAAGGGTGCCGGGCGGGCGGCGAGGGGTAGCGCGGCTGCCGAACCGATCACCGCGTCTCCGTTCCCGGTTGTCCTCGGCGGGTCCCGACGAACCGCGCCCTCGGTAAGCTAGCAGCAGGCTGCGCGATCCGGGAAATATTCGCGTCACCGGTCGACCGCCCCCTTTCGCCGATTCGGCGCACGGGAGTGGTTGGCCCGGCCATCATTGACGCGGGGTGCGGTGATCCGGAGGGAATCGATCATGGATGTCAGCCGGATGGCATCACGGCTCCCGTCGGTCCCGCGTCCCCCTCTCGGACTGCCCGATCCGTTTCGCAGGATCCGCATCCCGCGTGACCTCGACGCGGTGACCGACGTCGGCGAGGAAGCTCCGCCCGCCGATGGCGACGTCACCTCCCGGCAGGTGGAGGCGATCTGGTCAGCAGTGCTCGACTGGTATCGCAGCGGCGTCCACCCGGCACTTCAAGTCTGCGTCCGCCGACATGGCGCGGTGGTGTTGAACCGGGCCATCGGTCACGCGCGCGGCCGGGGGCCCGGCGAGGGGCGCAACGCCGAACGGGTGCCCGTCAGCGTCGACACGCCGTTCTGCGTCTACTCGACCTCCAAGGCCATCACCGCGTTCCTCGTGCACAAGCTCAGCGAGCGCGGGTTGCTCGACATCGACGACCCCGTCGCCGATTACATACCCGGCTACGAGAAGAACCGGAAACACGAGATCACCATCGGGCACGTCCTGGCCCATCGGGCCGGAGTGCCGAACCTGCCGCGCAGTGCGCTGGACCTCGACCACCTCAATGACCGTGAGTTCCTGACCAACATCCTCATTGACGCCTCGCCCTTCGCGAGGCCCGGCCGCTACCTCGCCTACCACGCGGTGTCCGGTGGTTTCATCCTCGGCGAGATCGTCCACACGGTCACCGGAAAGGACATTCGTCAGGTGGTGGCCGAGGAGTTCCTCGACCCTCTGGGGTTCCGCTGGACCAACTACGGCGTGGCACCCGGTGATGTCGATGCGGTGGCCCGCAACTACGTCACCGGCCCGCCCACCGCTCCACCGCTGTCGAACCTGTTGACCCGCGCCCTCGGCGTCGGCCTGGACACGCTGGTCGACCTCACCAACGACCCCCGCTTCCTCACCGGCATCGTGCCGGCCGCCAATACGGTGACCAACGCCTTCGAATTGTCGAGGTTCTTCGAGGTCATGCGGCGCGGGGGAGAGTTGGACGGCGTGCGGGTGATCGAGACCGACACCATCCGCCGGGCGCTCGTCGAGCGATCCCATCTGGAGATCGACTTCTCGCTCGGATTCCCGACCAGGTTCTCTCAGGGGCTGATGCTCGGGGCGCGGGTGGTCAGCCTTTACGGTCTGGACACCCAGCACGCCTTCGGCCACCTGGGTTTCACCAACATGCTGGCGTGGGCCGATCCGGGTCGCGCGATCTCGGTCGCGGTGCTCAACAACGGCAAGCCGATCGTCTACCCCGAACTGCACTGCTTCCTCGGCACCATGCAGCGCATCACCGCGGAGATGCCGAAGGTTCCGAAGTCCGAACTGATGCTCTAAGCGACGGGCCGACTGCTGTCGCGCATCTCGATGAGCTGGAGCGCCTCGGTGACGGCGTCGTGAGCGCGGACCAGGGCGGCGGGCTCGGGATGGTTGGCGACCATCCATGCCAACAGTTCGGCGGTCTGGCTGAGCCGGATGTGGACCAGTGATTCGGCAAACTCAGGCGTCACGCGTTAAAGATACACGAGCAGCAAGATCATCCGCCGGGCGAGCATGTCGCAACGGTGCGTTCGGCCATTGGGGCGCAGTCCCGGATCGCATATGAATGGGTCGAGCCCCCTGTCGGGATTGAATCGACGACCTTTCGCTCACCAACAACGCGCGTCAGCATCGAGCTCTGGATACGATCCTGCCCAACGCTGGCCTTGGGGTAGTCATCTGGTCGGTCCGATGGCGTCCCGATGATGAACGGGAGTACGTCATGGGTTCCTCGAGAACACGTGCACCGGCACAGAAGGTCCCAGCCTCGTCCGCTGCGAAGTTGGTCGTGGGCCGGGTCGGTCTGCTCGCGGCCGCATTCGGCATCGGCGTGGCGACGCTGGCGTTCCCGGGCGCGGCAGCCGCCGAAGTCGGAGGATCACCAGGGGCGAGTGGGGCTGATCAGCCCACCGTCGATCGGGTTCCGGCGCAGCGCTCGCGGGTGGCCGCGCGGCCGTCCACCCGCCAGCGTGGGGCGGCGCCGAGCACTAGTGCGGCCACACCCGGTCCCCGTCGGGGTGCGGCAGCGGCGCGACGGACTCCGTTGGTATCCGGTGCTGTTGTGGGTCTGAGTGCCGGGCATCGTGCGGCGAATTCCGACAAGGACGCGTTGTTGGGCGAGCGGGGCGCGGAGGAATTGCCCCGCGCGGTGACCCATCCGGCGGGAACCGCACCGGGCCAGTCAACTCCCACCTCGGCCGTCGCGGTGTCCGCCGCGTCTCAGGTCGCGGGATTACCCGCGGGCGCATCCGGGAACGGCGGAGCCGCAGCAGTGCTCACCCCGCCGGCCCGCGCCGTACTGGTGCGCGCAGCGGCCACCGCCGAATTCTTCTCTGCCGCCACCAATCCCTTACTTTCAAGGATTCCGGTGGCGAGCACGCCGGTACCCCCGCTGTTGCAGGCGATCGACAATCAGGTGCAGGCGGGAGTCCGCACCGTTTTCAACGCGTTGATCAACTGGACATCGACAATGCCGGTGAATCCACTGACGAACTGGCTCGAAGGCGGGTTGCTCTTGATCCGCAAGTCATTGTTCAACCAGACCGCGGGAGTGCGGTCAGTGCAGAAGGCGAACTCGCCCGCGTTGGTGACCGGCACGATCGAGGTCGTCGACCCCGAGGGCGACGGCTGGAAGGTGGAGTTGGTCAGCGGTCCCAGCCACGGCAGTGTCGCCCTGGGAACCACCTCGCAGTACAACGGCATCGGCTCGACGAACTACAGCTATACCCCTGGGCAGAGCTACAGCGGGGAGGACCGGTTCGTCGTCAAGATCACAGGGGTCGACTCCGGCTTCAACATCCTGCACCCCTTCGGCGTCCTCAACACCCGGTATTACACCGTGGCGGTGGGCGACGCGGCCGAGGCGGCCAAGGCCCGATTCAATGCTGAGCGGGC
>SYAB01000372.1 GCA_005787665.1 Actinomycetota bacterium | reverse complement strand
ATGTAGGGCATGACGCCCACCGCGAACACCGACAACTGCAGGAGCGCGCCGCCGGAGAACAGGTTGATCATCGAGTAGATCTGAGCTCCCGCGCCACCGCTGACCTGGTCGATGCACTGCTGGACGTTCTTGTAGTTCACCCCCGGGGACGGCAGCGCCGCACCGGCCCGGTAGAGGATCACGATGGCCAGGGTGAAGAGGATCTTCCGCCGCAGATCGGCCGTCCGCAGCGACGAGATGAAAGCCGAAAGCACTCTTCCTCCTGGGCAGCCGGACTGCAGTCCCGGCGTGCCGATGCGGCTGGCCTGGCCAGCGTTGGCGGTAATCCTTGGTCAGCGCGCGATCCGCACGCTCGAACAGTCTACGAGACTAACAGTTGCCCCGGTCCGGCCGGGAATCCGCTCGAAGGCGCCGACCATATGCGGCCCGGCTGGTTACATTGGCTCACCAACATCGACCGGAGATGATCATGACCCACGACCCTGCGAGGGACCGGTGACGGCCCGGCGCGACGGCGACACCTGGGATCTGGCCTCCGGCGTCGGCGCCACCGCGACGGCGGTGGCGCTGTCGCGCGCGCTGGCCACCCGCGCCGGCCTCATCGACGATCGGTGGGCCGAACCCCTGGTCACCGCCGTCGGCGCGGAGCATTTCCAGGCGATTCTGGACGGCACCCCGGGCGCGGCGTCCCAGGTCGATCGCCTCGCGCACGGGATGGCCGTCCGCACCCGCTATTTCGACGACTTCCTGGCGCGGTCCGGCGCCGCGGGCATCCGCCAGACGGTGATCCTCGCGACCGGCCTCGACGCTCGCGGCTACCGGCTGCACTGGCCCGAAGGCACCGTCGTGTACGACCTCGACCGGGGTAGCGTGCTCGATTTCAAGGTTGCCACGCTACGAGCCCTCGGGGCGGCACCCACCGCCGAGGTGCGCAACGTCGCCGTCGATCTTCGGGAGAACTGGCCGGCCGCACTGCGGGGCTGCGGCTTCGATCCCGGACAACCGACCGCCTGGATCGCCGAGGGCCTGCTGATGTACCTGCCGCCGGAGGCCCAGGACGCCTTGTTCGACAACATCACCGTGCTCAGCCCGCCCGGCAGCCGGCTGGCCACCGAGTTCTTCCCCACCATGGATGCGTTCACCGACGACTCCGGCGACGACCAGTGGCGGCGGTTCGGCTTCACCGACGATCTGGCCGGCCTGGTCTACGGCGGCGAGCGCCACCACGTCACGACCTATCTGGAAGGGCTGGGCTGGCAGGTCACCGGGACTCCGGTGCGGGAGTTGTTCGACGACTACCGGATCGACCACCAGGACGACGAGGTCACCGAGAAGTTCGACGGATTCCAGTACGTCTCGGCCACACTGATCGGGTGACGCGCTCCGACGACGACAGCTGGGATCTGGCCTCCAGCGTGGGGATGACGGCCACCATGGTGGCGGCCGGACGGGCGATGGCCACCCGCGATCCCCGCCGGCTGATCGACGACCCGTTCGCCGAACCCCTGGTGCGCGCGGTGGGCATCCCGTTCTTCGTCGACATGATCGACGGAAACCTGGACACCTCCCCCTTCGGGGACGACGGCCCCGCCCGCGTGCAGGCCATGATCGCCGGGATGGCCATGCGCACGAGGTTCTTCGACGAATACTTCGCCGCCACGATGGAAGCCGGAATCCGGCAGGCGGTGATTCTGGCCGCCGGGCTGGATTCGCGGGCCTACCGGCTGGCCTGGGCGCCGGGGACCGTTGTCTACGAGATCGACCAGCCCGCCGTCATCGACTTCAAGGCGGCGGCGCTGAGCGATCTCGGAGCCGGGCCCGCCGCGACGTTGCGGACGGTCGGGGTGGATCTGCGCGAGGACTGGCCGACGGCGCTGCGGGCGGCCGGATTCGAGCAGTCCGAGCCGACCGCATGGCTGGCCGAGGGGCTGTTGATCTATCTGCCGCCCGAGGCTCAGGACCGGCTGCTCGACACCATCACCGCATTGAGCGCCCCGGGAAGCGCGGTGGCCACCGAATCGGTTCCCGGGCTCGTCGACTTCGACGCCGCGCGGGCCCGGGAGATGGCCGAGAACATGCGCGGGCGGGGCGTCGAGCTGGACATGCCCGCGTTGATCTATCCGGGTCCGCGCAACAACGTGCCGGACTACCTGAGCTCGGCGGGCTGGCGGGTCACCGCGGTTCCCGGTGGCGAGTTGTTCACCCGCAACGGGCTTGAACCGCCCGACCGCGACCAGTACGACCCGCTCGGAGAGATCGTCTACGTCAGCGCGACCCGCTGACCCGGGCGCTCAGAACCGCCCGTCCCCCAGCCACAGCACGCTGGCACCGGCGGGCGTCCGGTCCAGCACCCCGGTGAGCGCGCCGATGGCCCACCCCACGGCGGCCTCACCCACCGATGCCGCCGCGGGCTGCGAGGAGGATTTGGGCCGCAGATAGTCACGCACCGAGGAGCCCGGGTAACCGGTCAGGCGGACCTCGGCGTCGGCGTCGAGTCCGGCCAGCACCTTGGCGCGGCGCACCGCTGTCCGCAGACCGCCGAGTTCGTCGACCAGGCCGCGTTCGAACGCATCGGCCCCGGTCCACACCCGGCCGCGGGCCACAGCGTCCACCTGCTCCACCGACAGCCGGCGGGCTTCGGCCACCCGGGCCACGAAATCGTCGTAGAACAGGTCCGCCTCGGCCTCGACCATCGCCTGCTGCTCGGCGGTGAACGGCGAGTTCGGCGACCAGGCGTCGGCATTGGCGTTGGTGCGCACGCTGTCGTGGCCCACGCCGAGCCGATCCTTGAGATCCCGGGCGACCAGTTTTCCGGTCACCACCCCGATCGAGCCGGTGATGGTGCCCGGGTTAGCGACGATCGCGTCGGCGGCCATCGAGACGTAGTAGCCGCCGGAGGCGGCGACCCCGCCCATCGAGGCCACCACCGGCTTGCCGGCCGACCGGACCCGGCACACCTCGCGCCAGATGGTCTCCGAGCCGGTCACCGAGCCACCGGGGCTGTCGACCCGCAACACCACCGCGGCGACCCCGTCGTCGGCGGCAGCCTCCCGCAACGCCGCGGCGATGGTGTCCCCGCCCGCGCTTCCCTTCGACAACGGGAATGCCTGCGGGCCGCCGCGGCCGCTGACGATCGGGCCAGCCACCGTGACCACCGCGATCGTCGGCTTCTTGCCCCGCCCGGGCAGCGACGGGCCGCCCGGGCGGGCCTGGGCGTAGCGGGTCAGGAACAGTCGCGCGGGGGCCCGCCCGGAGTCGGGATCGCCATCGGCGCCCTTCATCGCCTCGGGTGCGGCGCGTTCGGCGATCCGCAGGTAGGCCTCGTCACGGAACCCGATGCGGTCCACCAGGCCGGCGGCCACCGCGTCGTCGCGCAGCAGAGGGGCACGGTCGGCCACCGCGTCCAGCGCGGCGGGCACCAGCCCGCGGGACTCGGCGATCCCCTGCCAGACCTGGGCGTGCAGGCTCTCGACCAGTCGGGTGTCGGCCTCGCGGTGGGCCTCGGTGTAGCGGTCCTGGGTGAACAGGTTGGCGGCCGACTTGTACTCCCCGCGGGCGACGAACTGCGCCTGGATGCCGGCCTTGTCCAGCGCGTCGCGCAGGAAGAGTGCGTTGGTGGCGAAGCCGATCAGCCCGACGGTCCCCGACGGCTGCATCCACACCTCGCCGAAGGCCGACGCCAGATAGTAGGACAGCGTGCCGGGGAAGGTCTCCGCCCACGCCAGGGACGGCTTGACTGCGGTGAAGGCGGCGACGGCGTCGCGCAGTTCCTGGACGGCCGCCGGCGGCGCGGCGGGCAGTTGCACGCGGGCGATCAGCCCGGCGACCCGGTCGTCCTCGGCGGCCCGGTGCAATGCGGCGACCGCCTCGCGCAGCACCATCGGCCGGCCCGCGCCGGTGACCAACCGCAGCGGGTCGAATCCCGCGGCCTCCGGCGGAACGGACTGCAGGTCGAGTTCCAGGATGCACCCCCCGGGCACGCCGTGGTGGCGGGCGGTGTCGACCGTGCGGATCAGTCCGCGCAGGTCGTCGGGTATGCCGGGGATCAGGTTGCGCATGGCCCCGAGGCTACGGTTCCCCGCCGAGAAGACGCAAAAGACCCCGACACGCGGAGCGTGCGGGGTCTTTTGCGTCTGTTCGCGGGGTTAGGCGACCTCGGTGGCCGACCCGCCCGCCGCGGTGATCTTGTCGCGGGCGCTGCCGCTGAACTTGTGCGCGGTCACGTTGACCTTCGCCGTCAGCGTCCCGTCGCCGAGGACCTTGACCAGGGTGTTCTTCCGAACGGCCCCCTTGGCCACCAGATCCTCGAGGGTGACGTCGCCGCCCTCGGGGAACAGCCGGTTGATGTCGCCGACGTTGACCACCTCATAGGCGGTGCGGAAGCGGTTCTTGAAGCCCTTGAGCTTGGGCAGCCGCATGTGAATCGGCATCTGCCCGCCCTCGAACCCGACCGGCACCTGGTTGCGGGCCTTGGTGCCCTTGGTGCCGCGGCCGGCGGTCT
>SYAB01000371.1 GCA_005787665.1 Actinomycetota bacterium | reverse complement strand
TGCGCGTGCACGTGGGCCAGTGGGTGCCAGAGCCGGTAGCGCTCGGGGCTGTCGCTGTGCCAGCCGAACCACCAGTCGATCATCGCCGGCGTCACCGCGGGCATCTCGGTGAGCAGGTTGACGTGGATCGCGCCGCCGGAGGTGACGGTGAAACCGTCCTGCACCTCGGCCTCGGCGATGGTGCCGATCGCCTGGTCCATCGGGGGCAACAGCGCCTCGGCCACCGGGCTGTTGGCCACCGCCCGGCGGGCGCCGGCGGACACCCCGGTCATCTCCGGATTCCAGAACCGGGCGTAGGGCAGCGTGGCCAGATCGTGAGCGGACCAGCCGAGCCGTCGGCCCGGAATCGGCTTGGGCGCCGGCACTCTCACGATGCCCCGATCCAGCGGTGGAAGCGGCCCTCGGGGTCGTGGACCGCGCGCAGCGCCTCCAGTCGGGACCTCGCGGCATCGGAGATCCCCAGCGACGGCCGTCCGGGGTCGTCGGCGAACTGGACCCCGGTCGACAACGGTTCCATGGCGGCGACGTTGTCGCGCGCCCACCGTGCGGCAGCGGTCCCGTCGCCGCCGTCCGTCCACCCGCCGTAGAGCGCCAGGTAGGTACGGTCCTCCACCGTGGAGGCCCTGTCGGGGCGTGTGGCCGGCGGCGCCCAGTTCAGCCACAACAGATGTGCCGGCGGAGCCGGCATGGTGTCGGCGATACGGCGGATATGCGGCAGCAGTTAGTCGGCGCCGGCCCGGGTCCACAGGTTGTCGGTTTCCCAGTTCGCCGTCGGATAGTGCTGCATCACCCCCGAGTACATCATGGCCATCGGAACGGGCAGCAGCGGTGTGCGCAGCCGCGCCCCCCGTGGCCGGCCGGCGGCGAACGCGATGGCGTCCCTGGCTTTCGCGCGCGACTCGGCGAAGACGGGCAGGGCCAGTTCGATGCGCAACGGGGAGGTGCGGGTGCGCGCCCGCACCGGCGGCGGCAGCGAGGGGCTGCGCGAGATGATGAACTGCATCTCGACTTCCGGGGGCACCTGCGGACCCACCTCGCACACCCAGCGGATGACCTGGTCGAGCCGCTCGGGGCCGTACTGGATGCTGGCCGCCCCGATGAATCCCGGCCTGGGATAGAGCCGCAGGTGGAATCGCACCACTACCCCGAAGAAGTCCGGACCCGAACCCCTTGCCGCCCAGAGTATTTCGGGGTTCTCGGTTTCACTGGCGTGGTTCAGCTCACCCTCGGCGTCGACGTAGTCGATTCCGATGACGCTGGCGCAGGCCGGGCCCAGCGCGCGGCCGTTCCAGCCGAAGCCGCCCTGCAGCAGATACCCGCCGATGCACACCCCACGACAGTGGCCGACCGGGAAGAACAGGTTGCGCTTGAGCAACTCGGCGATGAGCGCGCTACCGCCCAGCCCGGGCTCGGCGGTCGCGGTCATCGCCGCGGGATCGATGGAGAACGCCGTCAGCCGGGACACGTCGATGAGCACCCCACCGTCGCGGATGTGGTTTCCCGACCAGCTGTGTCCCCCGGAGCGAACACTCACGCGCAGCCCGACTGATTTCGCCGCCCGAACCGCTGCCATGACGTCGTTGACGGACGTCGCCTGCACGATCCGGTCCGGGAACCGGTCGGGCACGTTCAATCTCCACAACGCTGCGCGGCGCGCGGATTCGTAGTCGATGTCGTCGCGGGCCACGGTGCGGCCGGCGGGAGGTGCCGATCGGTTCATCGTCGATGGCCTCCCGAGCCTGAGCGGGAACGGACCTCCGGTGGAATCGGAGCAACGCTCCCGGCCCAGACTTCCCGACTCACCGACGGGCTGTCAATCAGCGGCTTTGGACCACGTCGCGGACCACTTCGTGCACGAAGGCCAGCTTCTGAGCCACCGGCGCACTGATCTCGAAGGGATACAGCGGGCTCTTGCCCATCGCGGCGTTGACCCGGTTGAAGAACAACGAGATCCACGTCCAGTCGGCGAGGAGTCGCTCGATCGGAGAGTCGCAGTAGGACTCCAGCGGGGTGATGTCGCCTGGGGCGGCGAAGCGCACCCGGTCGGCCTGCAAGACCATCCCCGCTTCCCGAGTGGTGTCAATGGTGTCGGTGATGTGCAGGTAGTGGGCGAGGCATTCGGCGAAGTCCTCCCACGGGTGCATGGTGGCGTACTCGGAGATGAACGTCTCCCGCCAGTTCGTCGGCGCCCCGTACCGGTAGTGGCGCGCCAATGCCTCGGAGTAGCTGGACCGTTCGTCGCCGAACAACGCCCGGCACCGGTCCAGGTACCGAGCCGCGCCCGGCCCGGTCTCGACGAGGATGTTCTGGTAGTAGTGGCCGACCTCGTGGCGGAAGTGGCCGAGCATGGTTCGGTAGGGCTCGCCGAGGCGCACCCGCAGCGACTCCCGGTATGCGTCAAGGGATTCCACCAGGTCGATGGTGATCACCCCGCCGGCGTGGCCGATGGTGATCTTCTCGCCGGTGCTGTAGCTGGACAGCAGATCGAAGGCCAGTCCGCCCTCGCGCCGCCAGTACGGTTCGACGGGCAGCCCCAGATCGACCAGCTGATACACCAGGCGTCGCAGCGCGCCGGCCGTCGGGACGAGCTTCTCCCGGGCGATGGTGTCATCGGCGTCGGGTTTGCGGCGGATCAGCGAGTCGGCCAGGCAGCGGCCCCGCGCGGCCGGATCCTGTTCGGGCGGTACCAGCCAGTTGCAGCCCAGCGGTCCGGCCTGGGTGCAGCGCACCCAGCCGTCGGCAGACTCGAAGGCCACCATCGAGCGGCTGGCCAGGTGCAGGCCCACGGTCTGTCCGCAGGCCGGGCAGCGGTCGGCCTCGAACGGGATGAAGGCCTGACAGACCGGACAGGCGAAGGCTCGCACGTGCCCATGGTGTCACGGGTGCGAGTGTGCGGTTTCGTGCGCGCCGCGCCGCAGGGGCGTCGCAATCCACACACTCCCCGACGGGATCCGCAGGCGAATCAGCGGTGTGCGACCGGGCAGCTGCCGGCCGCCGACGTCGTGACGCTGGGCCCGACCGTCCGCCGGGCGCGCACCCGGATCAGCGCGCCGCGGTGCGGCTCGAGGATGACGTGGCGGACCCGCTGACGTTCGGCCGGTGCGGCGGTGGTGTCCAGTTCCACGCGGCGCAAC